>JAIDFC010000178.1 GCA_029054535.1 Rikenella sp.
TCCGGATGGCCCCGGCGGGACCGGCGATGCTACGCATCGCTTTACCGTTCTAAGAACAGCCTCTGTCCGCGCGCCGGCGAAATTCATCCGTTTCAACTCATCGTTGAAACGGCGTATTTCGCTTCTTAGGCGTGGCGCGCGGAATATCTTAAGGCCGAGAGAACCCTAGCAAAACACCCAACGCGTCCGTTGCTGCGTATCGCTATAATTCCTTGTGCCGGCAACGGTTGTTCTCACAAAGTGAATAGTTTACCTCTTCCCTTGTTGCTAAGGAAGATATTCGATCTGCCAGCGCACCTCGTCGGCCACCTCTCGGGGAACGCGTCTCAGGCATGCCGAAATGGATTCACGCAGTTGGGGGCGATGGCGGTAGATCTCGCGTAGCGCGTAAACCGCCGATCGTTCGGTGGTTTCCGTGTCGAAAACCTGGGTGTCGTCCAAAAGCGTCGCCCATGCGGCGTCATTCACCGTATCCCGATCGGCAGCCAGGCGGCCGAGCATGTAGAATGAGGCCGATCGTTTGAATTTTCTCTCGTCGTTACCTTTCGATCGGGCCCACTGCGTTGCCGGCGCCCAAGCCTCCGGCGATCGCCAGAAATGTTGCATGGCGCACTGTTCGGCAAGCTCCGCCGCCCGCCACGTCGAAGCCCAATCTTCCATCTGTCGGGCCGTAACGGCCGCCGGATCGTCGACGAACAGCGCGGCGAGCTTCAGCTCGCGCACATCCTGCCGCCACAAAAGCAGAGCTAAGGCGTGGTCCGGCGCATAGGCTTGCGCAATCTCGCGGATCGTCGGCAACGAGACGCCGTAATTCAGTCCGTAACCTCTCTGTCCGCCTCCATACTCGCGCATGGCGTCGGTTACGGCACCGTTCATCTCGATCTTCAACCGGCGCATCAACGCAACCATCCGATCCGTTTCGGTCATCGCTACTTTCTTGTTCTCGTTCGTTGAGCAGGCCCCTCCCGTTCGATGGGAAAAGACGAAAAAGTTATGGTTTGACCGCGATGGTTTCGATTTCGACGGCAGCGCCCATGGGCAACGCCGCGACCTGGAAAGCGACCCTTGCCGGCGGGTTTTCGGTGTAGAAATCGGCGTAGACGGCGTTCATGGCCGCAAAGTCGGCGATGTCCCGGAGCAGGACGGTCGATTTGACGACGTCGTTTTTGGAGTATCCCGCCGCGTGGAGGATCGCTTCGATGTTTTTGAGGCATTGTTCGGTTTGCGCCTCGATGCTTTCCGGCATGGTTTTTGTAGCAGGATCGATCGGTAATTGACCCGAGACATAAAGCGTTCCGCCGGCCTCTACGGCCTGGCTGTATGGTCCGACGGCAGCAGGAGCAGCCGTCGTGGCGATAATTTTTTTCATTTTGTCGTATTTTGGCATTGTTTTTGCTTGATTTCGGAGGTATTACCTTGTGCACAAAATAACGGAAATATGATTAGATTCGCAACAGCAATCTTTCTGTCGGCGGCTTTGTTCACGACGTGTCGGAACGTCGGTCGATCGCCGCTGGTGCTGGAGAGCGACATTTGGGTGGCTATAGACAGCGACAGCGTGCGGATTTCCGACCCCGCGGGAAGCGACTCTGCTCGACCGTCGCTGGAGTTCTTCAGCGACGGACAACTCACGGGCTACACCTCGTGTAACAGCTTCTTCGGAAATTATACGACCTGGAAAGCCGATTCGATCGCTCGGATCGATATCACGATCGAGGGCATTACGATGGCCTTGTGTCCGGACAACCTCATCGAACACGAGTATGTCGACCGGCTGGATCGGGCTTTCAGTTATACGGTTCGCGATCGGAGGCTCAGCCTCCGGGACAGTACCGGAGCGACGCTGCTGCTCTTCGTTCCGGCCAGCGAAACGCACAAAAGTCATCGCTGAGGATCGGAGAATGCAAAGTGCAGCGGCTAGTATTCTTGAACGATTCTTTGTTATCTTTGTTTGGATTTTGTTTTCGGTCCGATCGAAGTACACTTATCTTAATATAAGACATTTTTGCTATGAAAAAAAGATCATTCATTCTGGCGACCGTCGCCGTGGCGTCGGTTTTGTTTACGGCTTGTTGCGCCTGCCGCAAGGCGAGTCCGAAAATCGCCAACCTCGAGGCCGACAGCTGGCGGCTCATCGAGTTCCGGGGCGAGGCGGTGCCGACCGACAAGGCGATCACGCTCACATTCGACGCCGAAAAGAAGACCATCTACGGACAAGCGCCCTGCAACAACTTCTTTGCGGGATACAGCTTGTTCGAGAAAACGGAACACAATATCGAGATCAGCAACGTGGGCGCGACGCGCATGTACTGTCCGGATACGGAGATCGAAGATGGGTTTACGCGTGAGTTGAACGATGTCAAGCGGCTGAAGATTGAGGGGGGGCGTTTGTTGATGTTGAATGCCGACGGCGATTTGGTGGCGTTGCTGACGGCGGTGCCGAAGGTGGCGATGGAGTAGATCCTGCTGTGTGTGGCGTTTGTTATCCGCCCGATAAACCAAATGGTTTATCGGGCGGATTCTGTTCGGCAAGGACGCTCGGTGGCGGTTGCAGTGTGCGTTTAGGGTATTTCTTGGGCTGTCGAGCGGCCAGAGATTGTTTTTAGAATGTTACGTAGCATCGCCCGCGCACCGCGGTTTTTGTTGGGGCTTTTGCGGGTTTTTCTGTGTAGGTTATAGCGATACGTAGTATCGCCTGCCCACCGCGGGCACGCGGAGCCTGCGCGGCTTGAGCGCAGTCGAACACGGTTTCTCTTCCGGATGGTTTCGCGCGCCACGCCTAAAGAGGGAAATCAAACCGATAAACGAAGAGTTTATCGGGAATGATTTCCCCAGGCGCGCGGTCAAAGACTGTTTCGAGAGAAAACCCCGTCGCCCGCCCGCATAAGTAGGAATTTCAAAAGTTTCGCACTTGGCGAAATCTTTATGAAATTCCTGCGGGCGACGCGCAAAGAATGTTTTTGAAACAGCCGTCGGGTCGTAGCCTGCGAGGAACGCAATCATTGCGTGAGCAATGAGATATTGCGGGCCTCGCTGGGCGAGGCTACGGCCCGCGCGCCATCGGCGCGGTTTGATGCGAAAAAAGAACCTTAATGGAGTCGTATTTTTCGAGTTGTTGCCCGCGGGGGCTTGCAGAGCAAAGTCCGGTTTTCGCGTGCCGAGCGGCACCGGGTCGGTCGCCCGGCGGGAACGCAACGAGCATCGCCGAGTTGCGGGCCCGGCCGTTGGGCGGCGGCCGTCCCGCGCGCCTTGTGGCGCGGTTGGTGGCGAGATGCAGCTTATTCCGGAGTTAAAAGGGCCGCAGCCCGCGGAGCTTTAGGGTAGCGGCTGGTAGATTCGAGTGCTGAGCGGCACCGGCCCTCCGCAGGGGGAGGGCTGCGGGCCGACCGGCTCTCCGAGCCGGAATGATCGAATTCGGAACTATGTCTTTTCGCATGCCGCTCGGTATCCGGGCGTAGTCTTCGGGCGGCGTCGGACACGACAAAACGCCCAGCGACCGCGCTCCGTTCTCTTCCTATTCCTGGAGGCAACGCGTCGGAAAACCGTACGAATGGCGGCTGTTGTTATTCGGGGTGATCGCGCTGTATCTGAAGTCCAAGCCGTAGGCGTAGATACCTACCGTAACGGAAGACGGCCAGCTGTACCCG
>JAIDFC010000179.1 GCA_029054535.1 Rikenella sp.
CGTCGTCGGCAGCGTCAGAGGGGTATCCGCGACAGGCGGAACCGTTTGCGGTGATTAATGCAGACGATTTTTACGGCCAGGATGCCATTGCGAAGATGGGGGGATACTTGGCCGGGCTTCCGGCGGGGGCCGAGGGGACGTATGCGATGGTGGGGTACGAGGTCTGCAAGACGCTGTCGGAGAATGGGACCGTGTCGCGCGGGGTGTGTACGATCGATGGGGAGGGGTATTTGGAGTCGATCGTGGAGCGGACGAAAATCGAACGGCAGAACGGGCAGATCGTTTATATCGAGGAGGATGGAACGCATCCGCTGGCGGAAAATACGCCGGTGTCGATGAACCTGTTCGGGTTTACGCCGGATTATTTCCGGCATTCGGTCGAGTTTTTCCGCACGTTCCTGGACGATGCGTTGGCGACGGGGAATTTGAAGGCGGAATACTTTATTCCGTTGTTGGTCAATCGGTTGGTGGATCAGGGGGCGGCGAAGCTCAAGGTGCTGCACACGACGAGCGATTGGTTCGGAGTTACGTACAAGGAGGACCGGCCGGCGACGGTGCAGCGGGTGCTGGATTTGATTGCAGCGGGGGTCTATCCGCGGGAGCTGTGGGGGAAATAAACCCACGGCCGAGACTAACCCAGGAGTTTTTATTAAACCGACTTTTATGAACGAGATCACGCAGCAGGTATGGGGATTCACCCCCGAGTCGCCGTCGGGCGAGGGCGGGGGAGAGGCGGTTATTCTCTACACCATGACCAACAGTCATGGGGCGAGCGTACAGCTCACCAATTACGGGGCGGCGATCGTGGGGATCACCGTGCCGGACCGGGAGGGGCGGATGGCCGATGTGGCATTGGGGTATGACCGGTGGCAGTCGTATGTGGCCGACGGGCCGGCGATGGGGAAGAGCGTGGGGAGGTATGCCAATCGGATTGCCAAAGGCTCGTTTGCTTTGGACGGGACTACGTATAGACTGGCCATCAATAACGGACCGAACCACCTGCATGGCGGGCCGACCGGGTTTGCCAATCGGCTTTGGGAGGGACGTGTCGAGGGGGATCGGGTGGTGTTCGGCTATCGTTCGGCCGATGGCGAAGAGGGGTATCCGGGAGCGCTGTATGTCGAAGCGTGCTATGACTGGGATGACGATAACCGGCTGGAGATCACCTATTATGCGCGGGTCGAAGGGGATTCTACGGCTGATGCGACGATTGTCAATTTGACGAATCATGTCTATTTCAACCTCAATGGGCATGATGCGGGGTCGGTGTTGGACCATGTGCTGACGCTGCATGCTTCGCGCTACCTGCCGACGGACGAGACCGCGATACCGTTGGCGGCAGGGCAGGCGCCCGCATCGGTGGAGGGGACTCCGATGGATTTTCGGACCGCACATGTGATCGGGGAGCGTATCGGGGATTCGTTCCAGCAGCTGGTGTGGGGGAAGGGGTATGACCACTGTTGGGTGATCGATCCCGGCTTGGCGGATGGACAAAAAACAGTGGCGGAACTGTATTCGCCGAAGTCCGGGCGGTTCGTCGAGGTGGCTACGACGCAACCGGGGATACAGATCTATACGGGGAACTGGCTGAGCGGCTGTCCCCAGTCCAAGAATCCGAACTACTCCTATTCGGACAGAGACGGGGTGGCCATGGAGTGCCAGGCTTTTCCGGATTCGCCTAATCGGGCTGATTTTCCGAGCGTTGTGCTGAGGGCTGGGGAGACGTATGAACAGCATATCGTCTACCGATTCGGAACGAAATAACTGAAACTCAAAAACATAAACCCAAACAAATTGTTATGACGAACAATCAACAAACTCAAACCAGCTACACGGGGCCGTTCATCACGATGGTCTTCCTGTTCTTCATCGTCGGCTTCCTCACCGTCGTGAACCAGCAGTTCCAGAGTCCGTTGCAGGGCGCTCTGCTGAGCAATGTCGGCGGGATTCAGAACACCTTGGCCGTGATGGTTACCTTCGCCTGGTTCCTCTCTTATCCGTTGACCGGTGGAATCGGTGCGCGGTTGGTCAACAAACATGGGTATAAGAATACCATGGTGCGGGCTTTGATGGTGGTGGCTGCCGGATGCGCGATCTTCGAAGCGTCGGTACTGCTCCAGAAGTATTCGGACGGCGCGGCGATCGCTTTCGGCGAATCATCCATTCCGTACGCTTACTTCCTCTTCCTGATCGGCGCCTATGTGGTGGGCGCGGGGGTAACGATCATGCAGGTGGTGATCAATCCGTATCTGATCGCTTGTAATGTCAAGGGAACCAGCGATGTACAGCGGCAGAACATCGGCGGGGCTTCCAACTCGATCGGGACTACGTTGGCGCCGTTCTTCGTGGGCGGGATTATTTTCGGCGGGGCGACGGCCGTAACGCTCGATAACCTGATTATTCCGTTCGCGGCGTTTATCGTGGTGATCTTGCTGGTGGCTTTCCTCATCACCAAATTGCAACTCCCGAACATTGCGAACACTACGGCCGAAGGGGGCGAAAAACTCGAACGCAGCATTTGGTCGTTCCGTCATTTGGTGCTGGGGGTCGTTGCGATTTTCATTTATGTGGGGGTTGAGGTTTGCGTGGGGGCCAACCTCGTGATGCACGCCAAGGCGGATGTGAACTGGATCGAACTGGCGGCGACGATGGGGTCGCTCTACTGGGCGGGGATGCTCGTCGGACGACTGATCGGGTCGGCGCTCAGCAAGGTCCCGGCGAAAACCCAGTTGGTCGTTACATCGATCATGGCCGGATTGCTCGTGATCGGTGGGATGCTGACCGATTGCCTGTGGCTGATGGTGGCAGTCGGCTTGTTCCACTCGGTGATGTGGCCGTCGATCTTCGCGCTGGCGGTCAAAGGGCTGGGCAAATATACTTCGGCCGGATCGGGGGCATTGATGATCGGCGTGCTCGGGGGCGGTGTGCTGCCGCTGTTGCAGGGGATGATCGCCGATGCCACTGGGTCGTGGGCGGCTACTTGGATCATCGTTATTCTCGGTGAGGCTTACCTGCTCTACTACGCTTTGCTGGGGAGCCGGATCCGCAAACAGGATATGATCGCGGAATAGTTTTTATCCCGTTTGTTCTTTTAGTTTGCGGGTACTGTTCTCTTTGTGAACAAAGAGAACCAGAAAAACTTTAGCACGCATCCCTACGGGATGCTCTGGCCGTGTCAGCCTGGTGCTTTGGGCGGGGTGTTCCGGCGCGGCGCGTAAGTTAATTACAGCCTAAGCGCGCCGGCCGAGAACGCCCCACCCGCAACCCTGAGGATTGCGGCAGCGTAAGGCGTAGCGTAGCTAGTTAAAAGTTTTTGGTGCCGCTTTTTACAAAAAGCGGCAGTTC
>JAIDFC010000018.1 GCA_029054535.1 Rikenella sp.
GCCATTGGCACAGCCAGTATGCCAAAGAGGTGGATGGCGTGATGACCTACTGCGCTTCGACGCCCGACAAAGGAGGGATCGACCACTCGCCGGCTTGTTTCCGGGTCTTCAGCTTCGATGCCGAGGGGAATATTTCCGACAAAACGCGGGCGCGGTATACCAACATTCCGGGAATGTTGACTACGGCTCTGCCGGCGCAGCACGACACGATTGCGGCCGTGGGTGGCGTGATTCCGGTGCGGGTGAATGCCTATCGGACCGTTTCGCCGGCCCGGTCGGTGCGCGTCGCGCTGGTCGAGAACGGCAAGCGAGGACGGACGGTGTCGCTTGCAGCGCAAACCGACTGGAGTTGGAGCGGCACCTTGACCGTCGGGAACCGGACGGGCGTGCAGCACCTGGTGGCCGAAGCGACCTTTGCCGACGGAACTCAGCTGGTGGAACACAGCAGTTTCGTGCTGACCGACACACCGGCGACGGTACGTGTAGGCGGTGATTGGGGGAACTTAGGCGGCGATGCGGCCCATTCGGGTGTCGTGGCCGAGGGCGAGGCGACTCATGCGCCGCGGTATGTCTGGTCGCAGAATGCCGGGGGGAATATCTACATGGCTTCTCCGGTGGTGGGAGACGGCAAAGTCTTCGTGGCGACGATCGACGACGACAACCTGGCGAAATGCGCCGTCGTGGCTTATGATGCGGCGACGGGTCGGGAACTTTGGCGCTTCTCGACCGAGAATTCGGTCAAGGGGACGATGGTTTACAGCGATGGTTTGGTATTGGCTTGCGATGCGGCGATGCAGGTGTATGCCATCGATGCGAAGGACGGGCATTTGGTGTGGAATAAATCGCTGAATCGGTATGTTTTGCCGGAGAATCTGCACGGCTTGGCGGTGGTTGACGGCGTGGTCTATGCGGGGCAGGGCGGCAACTTCACGGCTCTTCGGGTGAAAGACGGTTCGGTGGTCTGGAAGAACGAGGCGTGGGGCGGCGGCGAAGGGACGCAGTCGACGACGACCGTAGGCGAGGGTGTCGTATTGGTCTCTTCGCACTGGAACGGCCTTTTCGCACATGACCGGCAGGACGGACGGTTGTTGTGGAAGAAACAGGACTCCAAGATCCGTTTCCGCGACGGGTCGGCGACGATTTACGACGGGCATATCTACCTGGCGAGCCGCGACGAACTGTTCCTGATCAATCCGAAGTCGGGCGACATTCTGAAAAGCGTCGAACAGCCGGGGATTACGTTCGAGGGGGCTTGCGCGCCGGTGGTAACCGATCGGATGGTCTACGTCGGGACGGCCGACAAGGGAGTCGTGGCGTTCGACCGGCGGACTTTCAAACCGGTGTGGACCTACCTGACCCGGCCGGCGATCTTCTATTCGGTGCCTTACTACCAGGACTTCCAAAGCTCGGTCGAGACTTCGCCGGTGCTGATCGGCGGGACGCTCGTTTTCGGCGCTTCGGACGGCTGGCTCTATGGGGTGGATGCCGAGAACGGGCGGTTCCGGTGGAAACGAAACCTCGGAGCGCCGATCTTCTCGTCGCCGGCCGTGAGCGGCGATGCGTTGTACGTGGCGGACTTTTCGGGAAATCTCTATTGTTTGAAAATCGATGAATAAATCCTTGTTATTGGTTCCCGTGGGCCTCGCTTCGGCCTGCGGGACCGCGCTGACCAAAAACCGCCGGCAACCGACCGACGGGTGCGATAAGCCGTTGAATATCATTTATATCATGACCGACGACCATTCGTTCCAGACGATCGGTTGTTACGACGGTCGGTACAACCGAACTCCGAATCTCGACCGGTTGGCCGGCGAGGGGGTGCGGTTCGACAACAGCTTCGTAACCAACTCGATCTCCGGACCGAGCCGGGCGGTGATGATTACCGGTAAGCACAGCCACAAAAACGGATTCCTGAAGAACGAGGGGGGCGTGCCGTTCGACGGTTCGCAGCAGACCTTTCCGAAGCTCCTGCAACAGGGCGGTTACCAGACGGCCTTGATCGGGAAGTGGCACCTCTTCAGCACTCCGACCGGATTCGACCACTGGGAGATTCTGCCGGGACAGGGATCGTACTACAATCCGGACTTCATCACGTCCGAGGGGACGCATCGTGAACACGGCTACGTAACGAACCTCATTACGGACAAGGGGATCGACTACCTGGAGCATCGCGACCGTTCTAAACCTTTCTGCCTGTTGCTGCATCATAAGGCGGTGCATCGGATCTGGATGTCGGACACCTGCGACCTCGAGGCGTTCGAGGATCGGACTTTCCCGCTTCCTGAGACCTTTTGGGACGACTACGAGGGGCGTCCAGCGGCGGCCGACCAGGAGATGAGCATTGCGCGGGATATGGACCTGGCTTACGACCTCAAGATGGTGGACAGCACGATCGACACGCGGCTCAAGTGGTCGATCGTCCACGGCGAGCTGGAGCGGATGACCCCGCAGCAGCGAGCGCAGTGGGACAGCGTCTACCGGCCGTTGATCGACCGTTTCGTCGCCTCGGGACTCTCGGGGCGGGAGTTGACGGAGTGGAAGTACCAACGATACATGCGGGATTACCTGAAGAGCGTCAAGTCGTTGGACGATAATATCGGTCGGTTGATGGAGTACCTCGAACGCGAGGGGCTGCTCGAAAACACGCTGGTGGTCTACGCTTCGGACCAGGGGTTCTACATGGGCGAACACGGCTGGTTCGACAAGCGGTTCATGTACGAGGAGTCGCTCCGCACGCCGCTCCTGATGCGTCTGCCGGACTGCTGGACGACCGCAGAACGGGGCAGGGGAGTGGACCAAATGGTGCAGAACATCGACTATGCGCCGACGTTCCTGACGTTGGCCGGCGTGCCGGTGCCGGAGGATATGCAGGGGGTATCGCTCGTGCCGCTGCTGCGGGGCGAACGGACCAAAGAGGGGTGGCGCGATGCGATCTATTACCACTATTTCGAGTTCCCGGGCGAGCATCGGGTGCGGCGGCACTACGGCGTGCGGACGGATCGTTATAAGTTGATCCACTTCTACGGCCATGACATCAACACGTGGGAGCTGTACGACCTGAAGACGGATCCGACGGAGTTGCACAACCGGTACGACGATCCGAAGCTGGCGAAGGTTCGGGCGCGGATGCACGAACGGTTGGAGCAGCTGCGCGAGCAGTACGACGACCGGACGGAGTAAGGCTCGTTTGGGACGGGCCCGTAATGAAAGGAGGCGATACCCATCGGGGTATCGCCTCCTTGTCGTTTCAGGGAAAGTTCGCCCTGTGGTATGGAGTTATTTCCGGGTGTTGTTCGCAATGGCCACCAGCGCCCGCATCGTTTCAGCAATCCAACGGAACACGATAATGACGACGAAACCGTAAACCGGGAAGAGAATCAAGCCCAACCAGCCGAGTCCCCGTCCCATCCCGGGGATAAAGTTCATATTTCCGCCCAGGAAGATCAAGGCGAGCAAAGTCAGGATGAATCCGACCCCGGCGATATAGCTGCCGAACCATTCGCCGAAAGTTTGTACCAGATTTGACAAGACCGGCGTGGCCACGAAGTCGTCCCCCTCGGTCGAAGTCTCTTTCAGTTGTGCCGCGCGGTTCCACCAGAGTTGGAAGCTGAGCCACCCTGCCGCAGCGATCACCAGCCAAATCAGAATCATGCCGAAGATCATGCGGCCCGGAGCGAATCTGAAGAGACCGGAATCGATCAATTGGTAGAGCGCCGCGAACGGAATCAACAGCATCAGAATGGCGATCACCTGATACAAGATCCGGAACGGCTGTTTGTAGAGTTTTCCGGAGTCGATGTAGTTCAAGTAGGGTTTGATGAAAGTAAAGAATTTGTTTTCCATAAGCGCGGAAATTTAAAAGGATTGAAAATTACCTCTCTTTTTTGTCCGGATGGACGAGGGGGGATTGGTCAAATATAACGAAATTTTCCATAAATCCCAGAAATCTCCACTTTTTTGAGAAGAAACGTCGTTTATAACCTCAGCTCCCAACACCCGACGTCGAGCCACTTGTCGAACTTGTAGCCCACCTCGGTAAAGTGGGCCACTTTTCGGAAGCCGAAGTTTTCGTGCAGTGCGACGCTCTGCGTATTGGGCAGCGTGATGGTCGCCACCGCCACATGGAAATCCGCCTTGCGCAAGCGGTCGATCAGCTCGTGGTAGAGCCGGTTTCCAATCCCTTTCCCGGCCCAGTCCGGGTGCAGGTAGACGCTCATTTCGACCGTCCGGTCGTAGGCCGCCCGACTGTGCCAGGTCGTCGCATAGCAGTACCCCAGCACCCTCCCGTCCTGTTCGTACACCAAATAGGGGAACCGGGCTGAGATCCCTTCGATCCGCTGTTGCATGGCTGCGGTTTCGAGCGGTTCGGTCTCGAACGTGATGACGGTTTCGGCAATGTAGTGGTTGTAGATCCCGCAGATGGCTCCGGCATCCGAGGCCGGACGTACGTTACGAATCATAACGCGCTTCCTTTTGTTTTTCTTCGGTATTTATGAAAGGGACGAAAACTAATAAAGCATATACAGAACGGCCAGCACCCGAACCGTTTCCGAGGTCTCGTTGGCCAGCAGGTGCGGTACCGTTGAGTTGTAATAGATGCTGTCGCCCGGCTGCAACCGATGGATTTCGTTTCCGTAGTAGAGCGTCGCTTCGCCCGACAGAACATAGAGAAACTCCTCACCGGCATGTTCCGAACGGGGTTTCGGTTCCTCCGTGTCGGAACCGGCCGTCTTTCCGGGTTCGATCTCGATGACCAGCGGCTCCATATGCCGGTCGGTCTGTCCCTGCGCCAAACTGTAGAATCGCAGGTGTCCGTTCCGTTCGGCGTCGTTCCCGGCGAAGATCGGGTTTTCGGCCAGCTCTTCGCACCGCACGAGGGTAGCGGTCCGCTCCTCTTCCTTGCCGCCGAGGAAAGTCCCGAGCTTAGCCCCCAATGCTCTCGAAATCCGCAGCAGAACGCGTAACGACGGTGTGGTTTCGTTTCGTTCGATTTTGTCGAGCTTTTCGACGCTGATCCCGGCCCTCGACGCGAGTTCCTCGAGCGATATGCCGTTTTCCTCGCGCAGCTGGCGGATGCTTTGTCCGATGATAGCCAACATAGAATCAGTGGGTTAAGTGTTTGTCGATACCGTTCGTACAACGGGTCTGTCCGTTTTCGTTCATTTGTCTAATCACAGCCTTGTGCTGTTCCAACGCGTCCCGTGCAGCCTGTGGGTGATAAAGATGATATTGCACACCGCCCATTTTCAACATCTGTTTCCGTATGCCGGATCGTAGTAGGCGGTAACCGAGTTCCAAATCTTCCGCTCCCCAGTTCGTGAGTTCTTCGTTATAACCGTTGACTGCCAGAAGATCGTTTTTCCAGAATGCCATATTGCAGCCTCTCAGCGGTTTGATCTTTCCTCGGGCGTATCGTTTAGCCAAGTAGAGCCTTAATGCCTTGCACCGAAGACCGTTTGGCCAGCTTGCACTCCGACATCGCCACAGGCGAGGAGGTTTTCCCTCCGGATCGTTTTCTACTTGTCGGGTCTGTTCTTCGGAGAGCAAGACTCGGCTGCCACATACGAACCATCCAACTTCTGCCGACTCCATGTGATCGGCTAGAAAATGACGTTCCATTACGATATCGCCGTCGATCTGAATGATATAATCACCGGTAGCCTCCGCAATGGCCCGGTTCAGAATCTCGCATTTGCGAAATCCGGTGTCCGGATGCCATACATGCACGATTGGTATAGGAAAATGGGTCTGGAACTGCTCGATCAATCGCCGGGTCTCGTCCGTCGATCCGTCGTCGGCGATGATCACCTCGTTCGGCAAAACCGTCTGCCGCAGAACGCTCTGTAAAAGCGCTCGCAAAGCGTTGGGGCGGTTGTAGGTCGTCGCAAGTAGGGTGATTGCGGGTGATTGCATAATGGATAAAATAAAAAATAGGATATTAAGAAAAACGGTAGTACCTGAGTCGTTTTCTCATTTTGTATTTCCGGAACAAGTTCAGCGGTTTGTGCGGCAATCGTCCTTTGCAGTTCGTCAAAAACCATTCCACAGCCTCTACGACCCGTTCTGCGGAATGACCGTCGCGATGCGGATCCATCGTTCGGCAATAGGCATCGATGGTCTCCATCAATTCCGGCGGCCGACTCAAAGCGGTTTCGATAGCCTGTTCGAGTCGGTCGGCTTCGTCGATGTCGATCAGATGCGGTCCCGGAGCCGTATTGCGATACGTAACGACCGGTTTGTCGAGCATCATGAATTCGACGATGATCGACGAACTGTCGCAGACCATCACGTCGGCCTGTCGGAGCAGTGTCATATTGTCGTCGTCGGCAGCGAATCGGACGTTGGGATAGCGGTCAGCCAATGCCTTATACCGGGCGACGATCTCCGGATCGCTCTTCGGGTGGAGCGTCAGCAGCCAGTCCCATTCGCGGCTCCGGATGAGCCGTTCGATCGCGTCGTACAGGTGCGGCGCCGATGTGATCCACCGCGTGAAGGTCGAACCGTAGAGGATCGTCGGCCGTTCGTTCTGCGGCAGGCCGACCGGTCCGTCGTGGAAAAAGTTGTCGAGCTTGGGCCACCCCGTCTCGACGACCCGAAAATAACGGTGTTTCCGGGCGAGCTCTTCAAACCGTCCCGTACTGCTCGGCCCCTGCGTGCAGTAGAGGTCGAAGAAGCCCTTCAGCGCGAAATGGTCGCCCCGTCCAGGTCGTTTGTCGATGTTGTAGCCGTGGAAGACCTGCACCTTGATCCCCGGAAAAAAGTCGTAGACCGAGTTGGCCACCGTGAATACCGCTGTCGGATCGAACGCCTTGACTTCGGCAACGGAGTGCAGCCTCCGTTCGTCGTCCCGCAGGTATTCGTCGCAAGGACCATCGACAAACCAGGCGGTCTCTCCTCCGCGCTCGCGGATCGCCCGTTGGATCGGACGCAGAATCGGGTAGGCGTAGGTCAGCGAGGCGATGAATAGGTATTTTTTAGGTGTCGACATAATTTTGGTTCAGGATCTTACAAAGATAAAGAGTCTGCCGAAATTTTCGACAGACTCTTTTCTCGAATAGTATTTCGCGCGAAAACGGGGGATTATTTCGTCTCCACCACCCGAAGCCGATCGCCGGCGGCCTCTTTGACGATCCGTTTCCACTCGTCGTCGTAGCCCGGGAAGTCCGGCGAAGCCGGAATCCCCCGACCATAGCCGTTGTCCGTAAAGACCCCTTCCGCGTCCTCTTTCTTCACGTTCCCGTCGATGTACTTCACCAACAGGTACCGATCCAGCTCTACCCAAGTCTGAAACAGCCGCTGTGCCGTATTGACCGAATAATCCGTCAGAAAATCGACGGCCAGCTTCGGATCCTGTTTGTAAAGCATCTCCGCCGCGCCGTCCACCGCCGGCTGTTCGGCGAAACAACGCGCCTCGAACCGATCCATCGCCCGTTTCACATCCGGATGGATGATGTTGTACCGTCCGTAAGCAAAGTTGGTTACGCGGTTCACCACCCAGAACATGGAGCTCTCCGAATAGGTGGTCATATTCCCGTTCCCGACCGCATAGGCGTTCGGAATCCGGTCGATCCCGCAGTAGAACGGCGTCAGCGGCGAGCTGTCCGTGTCGTCCACCCCGAACCAGAGTACCCCCCCGATCGGATCGGGCAGCCATCCGCGACATTCGCCCACGTACCACCAGCCGGTCTGTTGCGTGGCAATGGCCCGTTCGTTGAAGAACTCTTCGTCCCCTACCTTGAAGGTCATCGGACGCCAACGGTACGGCAGTTTGAACGGTCCCGCCCCCGGATCGCACGTCATGTCCAGTTCCGTCCCCTCGTAGTGGTTCCGCATGAACTCCGCCACATCCTTGACCGTCAGTTTCCGGTCCGGTTTCACCCACAGCGGCAGGCGGTTCTTCGAATTCCGCCCCGTTACATGGTCCAGATAGTTGTCCATCCCGTCGGTTACCTGCCGGAAGACGCTCCATACGCGTCCCTCGCAACCCCGCATCCCGCTGTAGTCGAACGGGTTATAGACCTCGGCGAAGTCGAACGCCTCGTCGGTCCCCTTGTAGAGTCCCGCCTGGCGTGCGAACGAGATGACGTCCGGCGAGTAGATGCAGTTTTCCGGATCGTTCAGCGGGAAAGTGGTGATCCTGGCCTGGTTGGCATGAGCCGAGATCATGC
>JAIDFC010000180.1 GCA_029054535.1 Rikenella sp.
GGTAAAAATGTGGCGGTTCTTCCGTTGCAGAATGTAGTTCGGGGTCTGGTCCGATGCGGTCTCGATGATGAAGGTGTCGTTGATGAAGCCTTCGCCCAGAGGACGAACGGACGAAACGTCGCCGGAGAGCTGAAAACGGCCGGCGATGGCACGTAAAGTTTGGTTCATACGGTGTGTGTGATGAGAGTTTGGGGGCGGATCGTCCGCTCGCGCGGCACGATCGCTTCGAGGCATAAAGGTAGACCTTTTTCTCGAAATTCCGTGTCCGAGCGGACGGATTTTTCGGCCGCGCGACAGGGTCTGAAAAAACACAGAGTCTCCGCTGGAGGATAAATGCTGGAGGCAACGCAACTGAAAGCCGTTCGCACGGTTGTTGAGGTTATTCGGGACGATCCGGCTGTAATTGAAGTCCAGGTAGTAGCCATTGCTGCCCGAGGCGGACGACGACCAGCTGAACCCGTTGACGCCGACGTTATACAACGTACCGTTGTACGGGTGGCGACAGCCCGGCTCCCGTTGTCAAATAACGAGCGGCCTTTCGATTGGCTCCCGAGTCGGGGTCTCGCCCTCGTGCGAAACGAACGATTCCGGGAGCGAGGATAATAACTAACTTCCCTGGCCGGGGAGTCAGCAGGCCGCTGGATTTATCCGCTCGCTCTGCCGATCGCCCGAGAACGGACGGTACGGCACTCCGGAAACGGACACTCTGTGTGGTATATGTGCTGTGAATTATATATGGCGTTTTACCCGGCTCCGGTCCGCGTGCCCGCGGTGGGGGTGCCTCTGGGCACTCCAACCGGGCTTTGTCTGCCTCAATAACGGCCTGCCGGTTCCGAGCCTGCCGGGCGTTTAGCCGTGTTTGACGCCGGCGGAGAGAACCAGGAGCCTTGGCGAGTGGTGTCCTCCGCTCCGGGCGGCGTCGGACACGCGACTCATTGAGTCGCGGTTTTCCAACCTGCCTAAAACCGCGCGAGCATCAGGCCTTTTTTTACTCCGCAATAAACTGCGCCGTAAGGCGCCCGGGCCGAACGCCTCCCCACGGGAGGCCCGCAACTTTCTTCATCACTCGCGCGATGGTTGCGGCCGCTCCCGGGCGTCCAGCCCGTTTAACTACGAAAAATTACAACTCGCAAGAAACCGCGATCGAAGATCGCGCGGGCCAGCCGCCGCCCATCGGCTGACTCGCCACTGCGCTCCGCTCGTGGACGCTCCGCCGGGCGGCTGACCCGGTGCCGCTCGGCACTCGAAAGCTGGAGTTTGCTTTTAATGGCTCTGCTGTCGCACGCGGTTTTTCGCGATCTCACCATGTCGGCCGGCGCCACCCCCGGCGACGGACGCAACTTCTCGCAAGGCTCGATTGCGACCGCGCTGGCGCCGAACCGAGGCCGGCAACCTTTCAGGTGGCAAGTAACAGAAACACGCTTGTTCAGAACAAAATGCGATCTACTTATGTCAGCCCGAAGCCACCTCGAACGGGAGAAATGTTTGTTCGAGTCGCCGCCAACGGCAACTGAGTAAACACCCGTCTTCACGAGTTTCGCTCGCGTCCGTCCTCTCCCTATTCCTGGAGGCAACGCAGCTGAAAACCGTACGAACGGTTGTTGTCGTTATTCGGGCCGATCCCGCCGTAAACGAAGAGCAAGTTGTGGGCATTGGTGCTACCCGTGAGAATTGTCGACGACCAGCTGTACCCGCTGGTGCCGATGCACCACAACGTACCGGAGCTAGCATCGCGGAAGCCCGGAGCCGGGGCTTACAAATCGAACAACGTCGGTTCGATAAAACGAGGCTTCGATGCGCCCGTCCTTTCCTCTTCTGCGTCCTTTTCTGATGCCGAAGGGAGTTCTGAGGCTCTTTCTGGAAACTTTGGAGCGCTTTCCGAAACGTTTGCCGGTTCGGCAGAGGAAATCGGTGTGTTCAAAGCCTTCGCATCTGAGTCTATTTCAGAGTCAGCACCCGAGTCCGTATACTCTTCGAGCGCCTCCTCGACCGTCGAAGCCGGTTCCGAAAACGCTGCATTCACCGCCTCGGCCAGTGCCTCGGTACGCACCACGATCTCCGTCTCCGAACTCTCGCTCCCCAGCTCCGCCTTGATCTCCAACAACGTGGCCCGAATCCGACCCAAGTGCTCGAGGATCTGCACGTCGCGTTTCAAGGCGTTCTTGTTGTCCTTGAGGTATTTCTCGGCACCGGCCAGCGTCATCCCTTTCTCCTTCACCAGGTGGTAGATCAATTTCAGGTTCTCGACGTCCTCCGGCGTGAACATCCGATTCCCCTTGGCGTTCTTCCGAGGACGCAGCGCATCGAACCGTTTCTCCCAAAAACGGATCAAGGAGGGGTTCACGTCGAACATCTCGGAGACTTCGCCCATGCTGAAAAACATCTTGCGCGAGGGCTTCTTTTCGTTTGCCATGCGATTGCCGGATTGATGAATAGGTTTTCGACCGACCAAGATAAGTATTTTTATCGGGTATCTACAACGTGAGTCGAAATCGGAGCCATGATCTTCCCAGCCGGTCCTAGACCTCGGAAGAGGGTGGCACGGGCCGCAATCCTTGAAAATCAGGCATCCGAATAAAGAAAGGGTAAAATTTATAGTATCTTTGACCTCCGGATGCAAAAGACGATCACCATACGGGGAGTAGTGGAATCGGGTCGGAGGCTGGGGCGGACGCTCGGTTTTCCGACCGCCAACGTGCATCCGGACGCCGAGGCGTGTCGGGTTGCGGCCGGAGTGTGGTTGGCACGGGTTGCGGTCGTCGGGGGCGAGCGGTATTGGGGGTTGGTGAACGTCGGTTGGAGGCCGACCGTCGAAAACGAAACGGCAGACGACGGGAGGATGTGCAAGGCCGAGGCCTGGCTTTTCGACTTCGAGGGAGACCTCTACGGACGGGAGATCGAAATCGAACCCGTCCGGTTTCTGCGCTCCGAGAGCAGATTCCGATCGCTCGACGAGCTGCGCCGCGCCATCGAACAGGACAAACAAGATGCACTTAATATCATAGAACGCGATGAGTTTACCTTATAAAGTGGCCGACCTGGGGTTGGCCGACTGGGGACGCAAGGAGATCGAAGTTTCGGAACACGAGATGCCGGGTCTGATGGCCTTGCGCAGGAAGTACGGACCGCAGAAACCGTTGCGCGGGGCGAGAATCATGGGGTCGTTGCACATGACGATTCAAACAGCTGTGCTGATCGAAACCCTCGTCGAGCTGGGGGCCGAGGTACGGTGGTGCTCGTGCAATATTTTCTCGACGCAGGACCATGCGGCGGCGGCGATTGCGGCGGCCGGCGTACCGGTGTTTGCGTGGAAAGGGGAGTCGCTGGAGGAGTACTGGTGGTGTACGCGCGAGGCATTGACCTTTCCGGGTGGCAAAGGACCGCACTTGATCGTGGACGACGGCGGAGATGCGACGCTGTTGATTCACAAAGGATTTGCGGCGGAGAACGATCCGGCGATACTGGATCGGTCGGCTGAGAATCACGAGGAAGCGGTTATTTTGGCGTTATTGAAAGAGACCTTGAAAACGGAGCCGGGAAAATGGCACGGGGTGGTCGACGAGTTGCGCGGGGTTTCGGAAGAGACGACTACCGGGGTGCACAGACTCTATCGGATGATGGAGCGGGGCGAGCTGCTCTTTCCGGCTATCAACGTCAACGACTCGGTTACCAAATCGAAGTTCGACAACCTGTACGGTTGCCGCGAGTCGTTGGCCGACGGGATCAAACGGGCTACGGACGTGATGATTGCGGGCAAGGTGGTTGTGGTCTGCGGTTACGGGGATGTGGGCAAGGGGTGTGCGGCGAGCATGCGGCACTACGGAGCGCGGGTGATCGTTACGGAGATCGACCCGATCTGCGCCTTGCAGGCGGCCATGGAGGGCTTCGAGGTCAAGACGGTCGAAGAGGTGTTGCCGATCGGGAACATCTACGTTACGACCACCGGCAACCGCGATATTATCACGCTGGAACACATGCAACGGATGCGCGACCAGGCGATCGTCTGCAACATCGGCCACTTCGACAACGAGATCCAGATGGACCGACTGAACGCTTTCGAGGGGGCGACGCGTCTGGAGATCAAACCGCAGGTCGACAAATACACTTTTGCGGAGGACGGACACTCGATATTCATTCTGGCCGAGGGGCGGCTGGTCAACTTGGGGTGTGCGACGGGTCATCCGTCGTTCGTGATGAGCAACTCGTTCACGAATCAGACTTTGGCACAGCTCGACTTATGGCAGCGGGATTACGAGATCGGAGTCTACCGGCTTCCGAAGCACTTGGACGAGGAGGTCGCACGGCTCCACCTGGAACAGATCGGGGCGCATCTGACGGTACTCACGCCTGCGCAAGCGGACTATATTGGGGTCTCGGTCGACGGGCCGTACAAAGCGGATTTCTACCGATATTGATGTTTTTTGAGGGCTTGTAACCGGTTATTAGGCTTTCCGTTTGGGGTCGGCTTTTCTTTGGACTGGTTGCAGTCGGCTCTTTTTCCATAGGGTTTGTTTTTCTCCGCCGTCAGGCCTTATACGATGGCGGGCACGCGGACCGGAGCCGCGCCCACTACGATAAATGACAACGACACAGAACACCCCTCGAACCCCGTTTTGAGAACCAAATTCATCTTACTCTCGCTCCTGCTCGGACTCCTGTTCGTCGCCGACCTGCTCGTGGGGTCGACCGGTCTGTTGCCCCTTTTCGGCGAGCCGGACGCCGCCGAGGCGGAGATGGCTCGACGAATCCTGTTCGATTTTCGGTTGCCGAAAGCCCTCGTCGCCCTGCTGGCCGGTACAGCGCTCTCGACCAGCGGGCTGTTGATGCAGACCGTTTTTCGGAATCCGTTGGCCGGACCTTATGTCCTGGGCGTGAGCTCCGGGGCGAGCCTCGGAGTGGCCGTTTTTCTGTTGGGGCTGCCGCTGATGGGCGACAGCGCAGGGGGAGAGATCGGTCGCGACCTCGGGATGGCGACAGCAGCCTGGATCGGCGCCGCAGGGATCCTGGTCCTGGTGATGGCCGTCTCGACACGCATACGCGACATAATGGCCATCCTGATCCTCGGGATGATGTTCGGGAGCGTGGCGACCGCTTTCGTCGACATTTTGCAATACTTCAGCCACGAGAGCGCGTTGAAAGGGTTCGTCGTCTGGTCGATGGGGAGCCTGGGCGGCGTCTCGGGCGGGCAACTCGCCGTGTTGAGCGGGTGCGTCGGCCTCGGCCTGACGCTGGCGACCGGGATGGTCAAACCGCTCAACCTGTTGCTGTTGGGCGAAGGGTATGCCCGGAGCATGGGGATCGCGATCGGCCGGGTGAGAGGGATCGTTTTTCTGGCGACCTCGCTGCTGGCGGGGAGCGCGACGGCATTTTGCGGCCCGATCGGATTCGTCGGGATCGCCGTGCCGCACATCGCCCGGATGACCTTTCGCCGGGCCGACCATCGGATCCTGCTGCCGGGATCCATGCTGCTGGGGGCGAACATGCTGCTCTTCTGCGACCTCGTTTCGCAACTGCCCGGGAGCGGTTCGATTCTGCCGGTGAACACCATTACGGCCTTGTTGGGAATCCCGGTCGTCGTGCTGGTGGTGGTGAACGGGAAACGAGGGAGGATGATGTGATGCAACTGGAAATCAGGGATATAGAGATCGGTTACCGGCAACGGTCGGGAGAGTTTCGCCGCCTGGCGGCGCATTTGTCGTTGAACGTTCCGGGCGGCCGGTCGATCGCCCTGTTGGGGCGCAACGGGAGCGGGAAAAGCACCCTGCTACGCGTGCTTTCCGGCGTGCGACGACCGCAGAGCGGGAGCGTTCTGCTCGACGGCGTGGAGCTGGATCGGCTCTCCCCTCGCATGCGGGCACAGCGGATCGCATTCGTAACGACCGAGCCGATCGTTACGGCCCATTTGCGCGTTCGGGAAGTCGTAGCTATGGGCCGCGCCCCTTATACCGGTTGGTTCGGCACCCTGTCGCGCGACGACGAACGGCGGGTGGATCGAGCGTTGGACCAAGTGGGTTTGTCGTCTTTCGGCGAGAAATCGCTCGACAGCCTCAGCGACGGCGAGCGTCAGCGGGCGATGATCGCCCGAGCCGTGGCCCAGGATACGCCGCTCATCCTGCTCGACGAGCCGACCGCCTTCCTCGACCTGCCGAACCGCTACCGGACCGCGCTGTTGCTCCGCCGGTTGGCGCACGAGTCGGGCAAGACCGTGATCTACTCGTCGCACGACCTGACGACGGCCGTCCAGCTCTGCGACACCTTGTGGGTGATGAACCGCGGCGGGATCGACGCCGGTCGACCGGCCGACCTGTTGCGCGACGGAACCGTCGACACCCTGTTCGACGACCTGCCGATCCGCTGTTCGGAAGACGGCGCCATTCGCTTCGAGGCGTCGTCGCCGACCGACGGAGCGACGCCTCTCCCCTACTCCAGCTCGCGGAAATAATACAACGTGTGCTCCGGCAAGAGTTCCGGATGGAGAATCCGCACCAGATCGGCCAACACGACATCCGGTCTCACCGCCCCCGATTCCCAGAAGTCGCTTCCCCCTTGCGCCGTGGTCCGAGCGTTGTTGTTGTAGACCCTCCCGCGCCGCACCACCGGCAACGTCGCGAAACGTCGGTTATCCGCCCGCAGCTGTGCCATCGTCGTCGCCTGTCCCGGATTGAGCCAATAGTCCGCCCGGGCCATCCAACGCAACGCCTGCTCGGCACTCACCGGCCGACTCCGGTCCGAATCGTCGCCCCGCCCCAGGTACTCTCCTCCCGCATCGTCAAGCAACCGCGCCAGGTAACTCCGATCCCCGGGCACATACCAAACGTCCTTGTACGGCGCGTTGAGCATCACCCGCGGCCGGTTCTCCCGGTCGACCGAAACGGCGACCCGCTCTCCGATCGTTTTGTAAGCCTCCTCGACCTCCATAAAAGCCCCGACCGCCTCGTCCATCCGGTCGACGAGCAGTCCGAACGGCACGATCCACTCCGCCCTCCCGAGCGGGTCCTGTTCCAGGTAGTCGGCCACATAGAGTACCGGCACCCCCAAACGCCTCAACGTTTCGGCCGCCTCGTTCTCGGCGGCGAGTCCGTAGACGAAGACCACGTCCGGCCGCAAGGCGACGATGGTTTCGTAATCGAGACGGCTGTCGTACCCCACCTCTCGCACCCCCTCTCGACGGACCGCCGGATTGGAGACGAAATCCTTTCCGGAGACCCCCCGGATCGTCCCGACGGCCCCCACGGCGTCGAGAAACGCGACGTGCGACGACGACATACAAACCGCCGACCGCACCGGCCACCGGATCTCGCCCGGTTTCAACGTCCGCTCTCCGGTGGTATCCTCCACCAACCGATAGTCGTAGGCCACGCCTTCCGCCCCCTGCCACGGATCGAGAACCCGCAACACGGTCTCCCTCCCCTCCGCATCGCCCAAGAGCGCGAACCGTCCGGCATACCTCGCCTCGTAGAGCACGGTGAGACTATCTTCCCCTCCCCCCTTCTCCACTCCGTTTCCCACGTTTCCGCAGGCGGTGAATCCGCCGAGAGCGATCGCCGCCATCCCTATGATCTGCCGTATCTTCATAGCTCGATTTCCCAGGTTGTTTCGAGCAAAAGTAGCGTTTTGGAACAGAATTTGCATTTTCGTCGGAAGCAAAGAATCAACATTCGTTTAACAACTTTTACATAAAAATTTATCGCGTTATGAAATTCGAACATCCTGCCCTGCCTTATGCCGCCAACGCCTTGGAACCGATCATGAGCGCTCGCACCGTGGAGTTCCACTGGGGTAAACACGAAGCGGCCTACATCAACAACCTGAACGGTCTGATCGAGGGTACCCCTCTGGCCGACGAGCCGCTGGAGGAGATCGTCCGCAAGGCCGACGGCGCGATCTACAACAACGCGGCTCAGGCTTGGAACCACATCTTTTTCTTTTTCCAGCTTTCGCCGGAGGCCCGGAAGAGACCGGAGGGCGTTCTGGCCCACGCCATCGACGACAGTTTCGGATCGTTCGAGAAATTCCGGGAAGCGTTCGCAAAGGCCGGCGCTACCCTGTTCGGTTCGGGTTGGGCCTGGCTGTCGGTGAAGCCGGACGGCAAGCTGGAGATCACCCAGGGACCGAATGCGCACAATCCGCTCCGCGACGGTCGGACACCGCTCCTGACGGCCGACGTCTGGGAACACGCCTACTACCTGGACTACCAGAACCGACGACCGGATTTTCTGGCCGGCCTGTGGGAGTTGGTCGACTGGCGGGTGATCGAGAAACGGTACGAGGACACCCTTTAACGACTTCGTCCAGCGATGGTCCTCGGAAGGTTGCCCGCCTCGAATACCCTCTATTCTGAGACGGGTTTTAGTCGCCCTCATTCGATATCCTCTTTTTACACCAGCCTTGAATGAGAGGACTATGTTATCACCATCCTTTGCACCCACTTCGAGTCCTTCGGGTCGGGGTTCCGCACCACGTTCGGAAAGCCCCGACCCGCTTTTTATTTTGCGACTATCCTCCTCCCCTTTTTTAGACCACTATTCGCGCCCCCTTTTCACCACTCTTTTCTCTTTTTTCCGCGATCCGCAACCCGGGGAGCTTCTATTTCGGAAGCAACTGGACGACACCTCAAAGCGAAGTATTGTGGCGGGACGAGGCGAAGACGCTCTTCGATCCCTGTCCCTCGGGCTGGCGAGTACCGAAGAGCGGGTACGACATATCGAGTCCGTGGCAGGCGTTTTCCGCAACGAATGGCTCGATCGTGGGGACAGGAAACACCTCGGGACGTCTTTTCACGCTGGTTCCGGGCGGTCCGACGATCTGGTACGGGACATCGGGCGGTCGGGCGCACAATTCGGCCACCCTGTGGCAGTGGCAAGCGGACGGCTACCTGTACATCTGGAGCGCAACGAAGACAAGCAGCGCATCCGGTTCGACTTTTATCTTCCAGTGTACCACGTCGATTACCCCGTCGAATATCGGGAGCAACTACAGCGGTTACGGTTTTCAAGTCCGTTGCGTTCGGGAGTAATCGCGGGGTTCCGGGGGAGCCTCCCGATGACCGAGAGAACGGGGGTAAGAAACGGGGAAACCGGACAGAACCCCTTACCCGCCCGCATGCG
>JAIDFC010000181.1 GCA_029054535.1 Rikenella sp.
ATACGTCGACCTCCGTGATCTAGACTTCTCGCTTCGTGGGCAGCTTCAGTTGTTTTTAAGAGGCAGCCCCCCGTCCGGACAATCGAGTGCGAGGGCAGGAACGGCGTCAAATGAGCCGCCACCCCGATCGGCCCAACGCCCGGTCCCCCGCCGCCATGCGGGATGGCAAACGTCTTGTGGAGGTTCAGGTGGCAGACGTCCGCCCCGATGAATCCCGGCGAAGACAAGCCCACCAAAGCATTCATATTCGCCCCGTCGAAATAGACCTGCCCGCCGTTTTGGTGAATAATATCGACGATTTCTTTAATTCTGCTCTCGAAAATCCCGTGGGTCGACGGGTAGGTAATCATCAGACAAGCCAGCTCCGCAGCATGCTCCTGCGCCTTTTTGCGCAGGTCGTCCACGTCGACATTCCCGCGTTCGTCGCACGCCACCACCACGATCCGCATCCCCGCCATCGCCGCCGAGGCCGGATTCGTCCCGTGCGCCGACGCCGGAATCAACGCCACCCGCCGTTGATGATCTCCTCGGCTCATGTGATAAGCCCGGATGACCATCAACCCCGTGTACTCGCCCGCGGCCCCCGAGTTGGGTTGCATCGACACCGCATCGAACCCCGTAATCACCGCCAGATCATGCTCCAGACCGCGAATCATTTCCATGTACCCCTCCGCCTGGTCCAGCGGCACGAACGGATGGACATCGGCCCACTCCGCCAGCGAGAGCGGCATCATCGAGACCGCCGAATTGAGTTTCATCGTGCACGACCCCAGCGAGATCATCGAATCGGCCAACGAAATATCCCTCCGCTCCAGCCGCTTGATATAACGCATCAGATCCGTTTCATTGCGATATTTCCGGAAGACCGCCTCCGTCAGTATCTCGCTCTCCCTCAACAAATCCGCCGGCAGGAAAATCCCCTCCTCGACCGCCTCCGTCGCCGGCGCCGTTTTCCCCGCCGCCTCGGCAAAAATCTGAGCAACCGTATTCACCTCCGCCAGCGTGGAAACCTCGTCGAAGCTGATATGCACCCGATCATTGGCCGGATAGAAGAGATTCAGCCCTCTCTTGACCGCAATCGCCTCCACCTTTTCCGCATCGGCCATCACCTCGATGGTATCGAAATAGCTGTCGGAAACCAGCTCATACCCCAGCTCTTGAATTAAAGTCGCCGCCGCATGAGCGTGCGCATGGGCATGGGTAGCAATCCGTTTCAGCCCCTCCGCCCCGTGATACACCGCGAACATGCCCGCCATCGTCGCCAACAAGGCCTGTGCCGTACAGATATTCGACGTGGCCCGCTCGCGTTTGATATGCTGTTCCCGCATCTGGAGCGCCATCCGCAGCGCCCGGTTCCCGAGCCGGTCCACCGACACGCCGATAATCCGCCCCGGCATATTCCGCTTATAGGCATCCCTCGTCGCCATATACCCCGCATGCGGTCCCCCGAATCCCATCGGGATCCCGAACCGCTGGGTCGACCCCACCGCAATATCGGCCCCCCACTCGCCCGGCGCCTTCAACAGAGCGAGCGACAGAATATCCGCCGCCGCCGCCACCAGCATCCCCCGCTCATGACACGCCGCCGCGAAAGCCGAGTAATCCGCGATATGCCCGTTGGCACCCGGATACTGGACGATCGCCCCGAACTCCCGCCCGCTGAACTCGTATTCGTCGTACGCATCCACCGCGAGCTCGATCCCGAGCGGTTCCGACCGGGTCAGCAGCAAGTCCAACGTTTGCGGAAAGATATTTTCGTCCACGAACAGGACATTCCGCCCCTCCTTGACCGCCTCCCGAGACCTGAGGTTGAACATCATGATCATCGCCTCGGCCGCCGCCGTCGCCTCGTCCAGCAGCGAGCAGTTAGCCACCTCCAACCCCGTCAGCGAGCTGACAACGGTTTGAAAGTTGAGCAACGCCTCAAGCCGTCCCTGCGAGATCTCGGCCTGATACGGCGTGTAGGAAGTATACCAAGCCGGATTCTCGAAAATATTGCGCATCACGGGCGCCAGCGTCGCGGTCCCGTAATACCCCATCCCGATCAGTGTACGGAGCGGTTTATTTTTCGCCCCCAACTCGCGGATATGCGCCGCGAAGTCGTATTCGCTCATCCCCTCCCGCGGCAGGTCGAGCGGCGCGGGCAGCTGAATCTGCGGCGGAACGACCTGGTCGATCAGTTCCCCGACGGTTTTCACTCCGATCACGGAGAGCATCTCTTCGACCTCTTTCGGTCCGTTGCCGACGTGGCGGTTTACAAATTGATCCTGAGCCATATGTGTACGAGTAGTTTGTTCTTTGAAGTGTGCAAGGTAAGAATTAAAACCGAAAAAAACGGATTGCGACTGCGGATTCGTTCTCCACCGCCTGTTTCGACCGGCCTGTTTCGACCAACAACGATCGCTGCGACTGGCTCCACATTGAGCAACCGACTATGCGGATACTCCATACAATATTATATAGTATCGCCACCCAACGGAGCACACGAGGCTTCTCCGACCGACGCATTCGCTTCACGGCGAGCGGTCGTTATTGGATAACCCTGCCCGTTTCGTGTACCGAGCGGCACCGAGTCGTCTCCAGCATGTTTACAGAGCGAATGCGAGATAAAAGACGCAACGCGTCCACCGGCAAAACCGCGACTTAAAAAGCCGCGGTTTGTCGCAGAAGACTATGTACTTGAGCGTCAACCTCGCACGGTCAATCTTGACAGCGCGGTCTCGATCAGATCCCGCACGAAACCCTCGTAATCCGGTCGGCTATCCCCCGCCACCCGCTGGGCGATGATCGTACAGATCGTCAACGCCCGATGCCCCAGCAAAGCCGAAAGACCGGCGATCGCCGAGCTCTCCATCTCGAAGTTCGTCGCCCGCCATCCCGCATGTTCGAACCGCTCGATCCGCTCCACGTACGCCGGATCGGCCAACGGCAGGCGGACTACCCGACCCTGAGGGCCGTAGAAACCCGGTGCCGAAAAAGTCAGCCCCCGGATCGCCGTATCGTCGAACAACGCGATCAGCTCCGGATCGTTATGCACGAAGTAAGGACGAGCTAATCGACTCCCCCAGCCGGTCTGCCGAACGAACGCCTCTTCCATCGCCCGGTCGCACACCGCCTCGCTGCCGCCGTAAAAGTTCAACAGACCGTCGATCCCGCCCGACACGGCGGACATCACCCGGTCGCCCAGACGAATCTCCGGCCGCAGCGCCCCGCTCGTCCCCAAACGAACGATCCGCAGACTCCGTCTCTCGGCTTCCGGCCGCGGACGACGGGTCGCGAAATCGACGTTCGCCAACGCATCCAACTCGTTCATCACGATGTCGATGTTGTCGCAACCGATCCCGGTCGAGACCACGGTCAACCGTACCCCGTTCAACACACCCGTATGACTCCGAAACTCGCGGTTCGCTGCGCTGCTCTCGATCCGGTCGAAATAGCCGGCAATCAAATCGCTCCGTCCCGGATCGCCTACCAAAATCACGCTCTCGGCCAGCTCCTCCGGACGCATGTGGAGATGGAAAATACTACCGTCCCCGTTTATGATCAATTCCGATGACTCTATCATACCCGTAAAGATAGCTAAAATAGATCGATTTATTGTATACCCCGTGTTTGGCTACTGTACGGAACTGTTCTCTTTGTGAACAAAGAGAACCAGAAAACCGAGCAGCGTACCGAGAGCAGAGGCCGCTTGCGGACTATGCCGAGGTAGCGCGAGGAAACCGAAGGTAAACTTTCGGGAATGCTTCGCATTCCATGACCGTTCTTAGTGAATAGTCTCGGTTTACTTTTGGGCTGGGGTAATGGCGCGCTAAGTGATTGACTCGCAATAAAGCGCGCCATTACTCCCGGCCCAAGAAATAGTCCCCAAGGCTCTTGACTACGGCAGCCCATGCGATACGCAGTATCGCCGGAAGTTTCTTTGGTACTTTCTGTTCACAGAAAGTACAGTACCCTCCTGTAGCTAAATACTGGTTACAGAATAATCGATCGGTTTTATTGGATCGGTTTGACGGAACCTCCGGAGGAGGCGTGTATCGAGGAGTTGTTCAGGGCGCCTTTTTTGTAGCGGATGTCGGCCCCGCTGGAAGCGTGGGCATTGAGCAGTCGTGTCGGTTGGCACGAGAGGTCGGAACCCGAGGAGGCGCGTGCCGAGACGGTCGAGGCTTGGAGTCCCAGGAGGTCGGCCGTCGCTCCGGATGCGGTGGCTACTTCCAGCGATTCGGTTTTTCCGCAGGCTTTCAGGGTGGCGCCGGAGCGTGCTTCGGCTTTTACCCGGTGTGCCGAGAGGTCGATCCGGTCGATATCCGCACCGGAGTGTGCTTCGAGGCGGCATTCGTCGGCCGTGAACGAGCCGTTACCCGTGATGTGGGCCCCGCTGTGCGCTTCGACGCATTGGAGCGAACGGACCGTTACTTCGGCGCGGCGCGTGAGGTTTTGGCGTTGCAGATTCGCAGGGAGGTCGGCGAAGGTGAGGTGGAGGATTCCGTCCCGCACTTCGGTACGCAGGTAAGGTTTGAGCCGACTGTCGACCGAAACGGTCGCGCCGCTCGTCTCTCCCTGGCGCAGCGACACTTGGAAACCCCTGTGGGCCGAAACTCCGTGCAGAGACCCCGTTTTGATGGTTTGGACGGTCGGATCCGCCTCTTGCGCCAGGACCGGCAGGCTGATCAGCGCGAAGAAACCAAAGAAAAAATGTTTCAGCATCATGATTTTCGGAAGATTAGGCCGGTTATTCGAATGTGATTTTGCTCATGGTCGAGGCCTCGGTTTTCATCCGGATGGTCCGGTCGGCGTGTACCCGGATGGAGCTTTTGCCCGAGGCCGAGGCATCGATTCCCTGGGTTACGCGGCACACGATGCTGCTCATTCCGGTCGCTTCGCAGTCGGCTTCGGCGACGGTCAGATTGCCGAGGTCGAGGTTGGAATTGCCGGAGACTTCGGCTTCCAGTCGGTCGGCCTTCCCGGAGGCGGAAACAGTGGACAACCCCGAGGCCTCGATCTCCATCGCGGCCGTTTCCGACACGCTCAGGTCGACACGGGATTTACCGGAGATATCGATCTTCGTAGCGTCGACCTTCCCGTCGAGCGTCAGCCGGACATGGCTCATCCCCGAAGCGTCGACCTCTACGCCGGACATCGGGTTCCGAAGGGTCAGGTCGATGCGGCTCATGCCCGAAACGTCGATATCGGGCTTGCCGCCTCCGACCACGGAGATCGTCAGCGCCTCGACGCGGCTCATCCCCGAGAGGTCAATCTGCGGAGCGGTGCCGCTGAACGTGTCGGACGTCCGGACCGAAGCCATCCCCGAAAGGTCGATTCGGTCGAGCCGGCTCAACGTAACGTCGGCCGTCGCAGGACAAGACCAGTTAGCGGTGTTTTGCAGCTCTTTGGGCAACTCCTCGAAACCCAAACGCAAAATCCCGCCGCTGACGCTCGCTTTCAGATACGGCTCGAGACGTTCGTCGATCGTCAAGCTCACGCCGTTCCGACTCGCGTCGTCGCTCCGGTGCAGCGTGATGCTGAAAGTATGGCTGGCCCGAATCCCTCTCAATTGCTCTCCCTGGATCGGGGCGAGGGTTTTCTGGTCGCCGGCTGCTGCGGGCTGTGTCCAGAAAAGAGCGGTCGACAACAAAAGAAAAATGCTTGTTCTCATAATCTTTCTATTTAGAAAAATGGGTTGGTATTCTCCGAATTTCCGTGCCATTCATGTGCCAAAATTACTTAACCACTGAATATCAATCAAATAACATTCCGTCTCTCCGTGTCGGTTGTCAAGAAATTAGACACTGAGTGTCTAATTTCTTGACAACCTCGCCGTTCCCGAAAATTTCCGTAATTTTGTATCTTCAATGATTTGTCCTGTTATTGGCTACTGTACGGAACCGTCCCTTTGTTGGCTTCGCCTTCCTCCTCGCCGCTCGGCAGAGCATGCAAGCCCGCTTTGCTCTCGCTGGCAGCGTCGGTTGAAAGAAAGGGACCCAAAGAACTTCCAACAGCTACGCTATGCCTTAGGCTCCGCAATCTAATGCTCCGGTCCATTGCGTTGGGCCGGGGTTCTTTTAGGCGCGCCCTTGGTGCAAGCTAAAGTGTTGGGCGCGCTCAAAAAGAATCCCCCAGGCCCCAATATAAGGACCAAAGGCTCTTGACTACGGCAGCCCATGGAATGCGTTAGCATTCCCGAAAGTTTTTTTGGTTCTTTTTGTTCACAAAAAGAACAGTACCCGCACGTAGCTAAAGAACGGATAAATAAGTAAGAGATACAATATTATGAAGAATATACGGAATTTTTGCATCATTGCGCATATCGACCACGGGAAGTCTACGTTGGCCGACCGGTTGTTGGAGGTAACCAAGACCGTGAGCGAGCGGGAGTTGCAGGCGCAGGTGTTGGACGACATGGATCTTGAGAAAGAGAAAGGGATTACGATCAAGAGCCATGCGATCCAGATGGAGTATGTGCAGGACGGGGAGAAATATATCCTGAACCTGATCGACACGCCGGGGCATGTGGACTTTTCGTACGAGGTATCGCGGGCGATCGCGTCGTGCGAAGGGGCGTTGCTGGTGGTCGACGCCACGCAGGGGATCCAGGCGCAGACCATCTCGAACCTCTACCTGGCTTTGGGCAACGACCTCGAAATCATTCCGGTGCTCAACAAGATCGACATGGCCTCGGCGATGGTCGAGGAGGTGAAAGATCAGATCGTCGACATGCTGGGGTGTCGGCGCGAGGAGATTCTGGCCGCCTCGGGGAAGACCGGCGAGGGGGTCGAGGATATTCTGCGGGCTATTGTCGAGCGGGTGCCGGCGCCCGAGGGGGATGACAATGCGCCGTTGCAGGCCTTGATTTTCGACTCGGTTTTCAATCCGTTCCGAGGGATCATCGCCTACTTCCGCGTGATGAACGGTACGATCCGGAAGGGGGAGCGGGTGAAGTTTTTCAACGCCGGGAGCGAGTACGACGCCGACGAGATCGGGGTGCTGAAGCTCAAGATGTCGCCGCGGGACGAAATTCGGACCGGAGACGTGGGGTACATCATCTCGGGGATCAAAAACTCGGTGGATGTGAAGGTGGGGGATACGATTACGTCGGTGGCCGAGCCGTGTCGCGAGGCGATCGCCGGGTTCGAAGACGTGAAACCGATGGTCTTCGCCGGGATCTATCCGGTCGAGACCGACCAGTACGAAGACCTCAGGGCTTCGCTCGAAAAACTGCAGCTCAACGATGCGTCGTTGACCTATGAACCGGAGTCGTCGCTGGCCCTCGGCTTCGGGTTCCGGTGCGGATTCCTGGGGCTGTTGCACATGGAGATCATTCAGGAACGACTGTTCCGGGAGTTCAACATGGACGTCATCACGACGGTGCCGAACGTCTCCTACAAGGTCTACACCACTAAGGGCGAGGAGTTCATGGTGCATAACCCGTCGGGACTGCCCGAACCGAACTACATTCATAAGATCGAGGAGCCGTACATTCTGGCACAGGTCATCACCAAGACCGAGTACCTGGGGGCGATCATGAAGCTCTGCATCGACAAGCGGGGGGTGCTGCTCAACCAGACCTTTATTACGACGGATCGGGTGGAGGTCAACTTCGACATGCCCTTGGCGGAGATCGTGTTCGACTTTTACGACAAGCTCAAGAGCGTTTCGCGGGGCTACGCCTCGTTCGACTACCACATGACGGATTACAAACCGTCGCGCTTGTCGAAGTTGGACATCTTGCTCAACGGCGAGCAGGTCGATGCGCTCTCGTCGCTGATCTATGTGGATCATGCGTATGATTTCGGGCGCAAGATGTGCGAAAAGCTCAAAGAGCTGATCCCGAGGCAGCAGTTCGACATCGCGATCCAGGCGGCGATCGGGGCCAAGATCATCGCCCGCGAGACGGTCAAGGCGGTGCGGAAGGACGTTACCGCGAAGTGCTACGGGGGGGATATCTCGCGGAAGCGGAAGCTGCTCGAAAAACAGAAGGCCGGGAAAAAACGGATGCGTCAGGTGGGGCGGGTCGAAGTGCCGCAGGAGGCGTTCCTGGCGGTGCTCAAGATGGATTGATCGTGGCGTTGCCCGGTTCTCGGGGGATTTTCTCCACAGGCTGGGTTCTTTCTCACCGCAGCTTTTGCTCCGCCGCTGTTTTTCCGCAATCCGCAACCCGGGGAGCTACTATTTCAGGAACATAGACGACGACTGGACCGCACCGCACAACGACGAGCTGTGGCAAAATGCGGTGAAGACGCTCTTCGACCCCTGCCCCTGGGGTTGGCGAGTCCCGCAGAACGGCGAAGGGGCGAACAATCCGTGGTCCGGATTCGCCACGGTGGACGTGCCCTGGGTCGACGACGGTCGACGATGGTCTGCCCCACTCGTCTCAGGCGGTCAGGCCTGGTACGCTGCCACCGGACTACGTTTCTACTCGGGCGGCTTCATGAGCGGGGTCAACAGTTCGGCACATTACCAGTCTGCCGCACCGGTTCCGGCCAGCAATTCGGCTCGGGTGTTTTACTTCGTTACCACCGACGTGATTGTCAACCGCAGCGCCCACCGGACGCACGGCCTTTCGGTCCGTTGCGTTCGGGAGTAATCGCGGGGTTCCGGGGGAGCCTCCCGATGGGCGCGACAAAAGACAAGAAACCCGAATCGGAGGAAAACATCCCGAGAAATCCGAGACGACACATCGACACATAAAAACCTATCGATCGTGGAACTATTCAGACAATCTATCGCTACCCCACTGGGCGAGATGTGCAGCCTGGCGGATGAACGAGGAATCATCCTGTGCGACTTCATCGACAGCCCGCACTTCGAGCGAGAGATGAACGGAATCGGTCGTTGGCTGCCCGATCGACACATCGTCGATCGCCCCCACCGATGGCTGCAGCAGCTGACAACCGAATTGGAAGCGTACTTCGCCGGTACCCGCCAGACCTTCACCGTCCCGTTACACCCGGTCGGAACCCCGTTTCAGCTCGCCGTTTGGGAACTATTGCTGCGCATTCCGTACGGCGATACCCTCAGCTATGCCGACGAGGCTCGCCAGCTCGGCCGTCCGACCGCCACGAGAGCCGTGGCCGGTGCCAACGGCCGCAATCGACTGCCGATCCTAATCCCCTGCCATCGCGTAGTCGGCTCCGACGGCTCGCTGACCGGCTACAGCAGCGGTGTCGACCGAAAATCCGCCCTCTTGCAACTCGAACGACATTTTCGACAGTAAATTCGCCGGGAAATATCGTATATTTGCACACCGTTCGCTCGCGCGACACCGCGCGCGCTGAGCGGTTCTCTCGATATTCGATCCGTGCATGAAAGAGTTTATTGCCCACTACCCGCCTTACCAGATCGGCCTGATTCTCGGCTTATTCATCTGCACCGTCGTGCAGCTGATCTACTGGATCCGCTATAGTCGGGTTGCGGTACATCGCCACAGCCTACGCGAGCCGGAGGGAGCGACTACGCCTCCGGTATCGGTAGTGGTCGTGGTGGCCGATGATCCGGGTTATGTTACGGAATACTTGCCGAGGCTCCTGACCCAGAACCATCCGAATTACGAGGTGGTTGTGGTGGACGACAGCAGCGAGACCGACCTGACCGACGAATTGGTGATGATGCAGGCGCAGTATCCGCATCTGCGATTTACGACCATCAAGGCGGATCCGGTGTTCCGGCATAGCCGGAAGTTGGCGCTTACGGTCGGGATCAAGGCCGCTCGGTACGAAAATATCGTCTTCACCGACGCGGATGCGATTCCGGCATCCGACAAGTGGCTTTCGATCGTGGCCCGCGGGTTCAACGGCGGACAACTCGTGATCGGTTACACCGGGATCGAACGGAGACCGGGGCTGGCCAACAAAATCATGCGGTGCCAGCGGCTCACCAGTTCGATTCGATTCCTGAACGCCGCCGTACGGGGGCATGTCTACCGCGGGATCTACAACAATATCGGTTATACGAAACGGCTTTTTTTCGGCAACAAAGGCTACACCCACCTGAGGATGACCCTCGGCGAGGACGACCTTTTCGTGCAGAAGATCGCCCCGATTTGTTCGAAACGGACCAGCGTGATGCTCAATCCGGCTGCCACCATGAGACAATTTCAATGGGGCGGATTGCGGTGGTGGCGGGCCGAACGGAGGTATCGGAGCGCCGCCTTCGACCTCTATCCGGGCCGGGTGAGGTTCACCGTCTTTTTTGAACTCCTGACCCGGCTGCTGCTGATCGCCGGGACGATCGCCATGGGGATTCTGCTGCCGCCGGTGCTGTGGATCGTGGCCGGAAGCCTGTTCCTGCTGCGCGAACTGACCCTGACCATTGCCGTACGGATGATCGCTCGGCGCGTGGGCGAACGGCGCTTGATGTGGGTGTATGTGATCCACGACCTGTGCGCGCCGCTCGGCGAGCTGTTCCTGTGGATCGGACGAAAACTCAGACCCAGCCAGCGACTATGGATATGACGACGCCTACGGAGAAAATGACCGATCGTCAACTGGTCGAACAGACGCTGGCCGGAAACACGACCTGTTACACGACCCTTTTCGAGCGCTATCGTCGACAGATCTATGCCGCCACGCTCGGAAAGTGCGGAGACGAACAGGACGCCGGGGATATCATTCAGGAGACCTATGTGAAGGCATACTTCAACCTGCCGCGCTACAACCCGGAGTATACGTTCGGGCAGTGGATCTACACCATCGCGCGGAACCTTTGCATCGACTTCGCGCGACGGAAACGGTCGGCGGGGAGCACGGTCTCGATCGACGACACGCACGGGAGCGAGATCAATCCGCCGTGCGACGCACCGAATCCGGAAGAGCGGATCATCTCGCGCCAGCGCAGCAGACTGCTCGACAGCTTGATGAAAGAGCTCCCGATGCACTACAGGACGATGATCGAGCTGCGGTTTGTGGCCGAATACTCTTACGAGGAGATCGCCGAGAAGTTGGAGATGCCTCTCGGTACGGTCAAAACACAGATCCATCGGGCACGCGAAAAGCTCTGTGCGTTGATCATGGCTCGAAATCTGCTTTGAATCTCCCCCCTCCTTTTCTCTTGTTTCTTTACGGTCTATTCGATTGGATAGATCCGATTCTTAAGTTTCTATAAAATACTCTCGCCATCTTATCACAAAACTATGAACAGTATCATCGAGCGGTATTTTCCGGAGTTGACCGACCGGCAACGCCAGCAATTCGAGCGGATGGGCGAGTTGTATCGGGAGTGGAATGCGCGGATCAACGTAGTGTCGCGAAAAGACATCGAGAACATCGAGGAGCGTCATATCTTGCATTCGCTGGCTTTGGCGAAGTGCGGTTTGATCGTCCCGGGCGAGACGGTATTGGATGTCGGGTGCGGCGGCGGGTTTCCGGGCATTCCGCTGGCCGTGTACTATCCGGAGGTGCGGTTCACGCTGGTCGACTCGATCGGCAAAAAAATCCGGGTGGTGGAGGAGGTGGCGACGGGACTCGGATTGAGCAATGTTCGAGCCGTGCATAGTCGGGTGGAACAGCTGGACGGCGGGCGAAGTCGGTTCGATTGGGTGGTGAGTCGTGCGGTAACGGATCTCAGAACTTTCGTCGGCTGGACGTGGGGGAGAACGACCTACGGGATTCTCTATTTGAAGGGGGGAGACCTCTCGGCCGAAATTGCAGCGGCGGGACGAACCACTGAACAATTGCCGATTTCGACCTGGTTCGGGGGCGAGTTTTTCGAGACCAAGAAGGTATTGGTTTTGCCGAAGAAATAGTTTTCGGACGGGCAGATGGCGATTCCGATGCAGCCGGCGGGCGCGGGTGAAGAATGTTTTTAGAACCGCCAAGCAAAACGAAGTTTTGCCCGCCGGCGGGTTTTGTTGGGCTTTTGCGAAGTGCTCTTGACTCCGGCAGCCCACTGCCCACCGCGGGCACGCGGAGCCCGCCCGGCTTGAGGGCAGTTCTTGCTTATTGCTGAGCAAGCTCCAGCTTTCGAGTGCCGAGCGGCACCGCGCCCCGCCTAAAGAGGGAAATCAAACCGATAAACGGGAGTTTATCGGGAATGATTTCCCCAGGCGCGCGACCAAATACGGTTTCTTTTGAGAAAGCCCGTCGCCCGCCCGCATAAGAGGGGAATTTCGCTCGTTTTGCGAGAGCAAAATTGAGAAGAAATTCCCGAGGGCAGTCGCACCCGTTGGGTGTTTTGCTTGGGTTCTCTCGGCCTTAAGATATTCCGCGCGCCGCGCCTAAGTAGCGAAATACGCCGTTTCAATGAGAATTGAAACGG
>JAIDFC010000182.1 GCA_029054535.1 Rikenella sp.
ACTGGCTGTGCCAATGGCCGTAGATGAACGCCACGAGGTTATGGCGTTTCATGTCGAGGCTGTCGCTCCCGGCGCGGATCACGACGTCGTCGCCCTGGAACCACAGGTCATGGTCGAAAATGACGACTTTCTTCTTCGGATCGGTCTGTGCCAAGTCATTGCGCATCCACTCCAGGACTTGTTTCTTGTCGTACGAAGGCGCATGGTCGCCCCCCAGCATCGGAAGAACCTGGAAATGGACGTTCCCCACCTCGAACGAGTACCAAACCGGTCCGAAGAGATTTTCGTAGTACTGTTCGCCGTAATCGCCGCGCAAGAGGTCGTGATTCCCGATCGCGTAATAGGTCTGAACGCCCATATGTCGCGTCCGCACGTTCGCGGCATGGAAATCCTGTCCCGGCTGGTAACAGATGTCGCCGGTGTGCATGATGAAAGCGGTCGGATTGGCCGCTACGTAGGCTTTCAGATCTTCAAGCCACTCTTTCGGAGTCGGGGTTTCGGTATCGGCGATCTGGACGAACTCGAATGCTCCGGTGTATCCGTTTCGCACGAGGCCGAGATCGTAGCTCGTGGCCTCCGGAACCACTCGAATGTAGTGTTCCCGGGCCGGTGCGTATCCGGAGGGGGTGGTCACGCTCACAAAACGGGCCTGTGGATTGGCTGGCAACTCGAACGAGCCGTCGGCGGCGGTTTTCACGACATGCCGCCCGTCGCTGACCGAAACGCCGGAGAGCCCTTTTTCCGAACCGTCGCGCCGACCGTTACCGTTCGCATCGTGGTAGACCGTTCCGCGTAACTGCGCCGAAACCACGGCCGGCCACAAGAACAGAGCCGTCCAAAGAAGGTGTTTTTTCATAGTTTGGTTGGTTAGTAATAGTTATGGTTCTTAAAAAAAGTCCTGCAAGTTACCAATTTGTGAAAAGAATAACAACAAAAAAACGGAGGGGAACATCCCCTCCGTGTACATCTCCGACAGCTCCGTAATCGCCGCGTTATTTCGCTTCGCTCTTATCGGCAGCGGCGGCGCTCGAAGCGTCCACCACCTCTGCGATCGTCTCTTCGACTTTCGCCCCCGACTCGGTTGCGGCGGCGGTAACCTCCGGCGCCCGCAACGTGAAGTAGCTGAAAATCTCGATCGCCCCATAAGCCAAAATCCAGGCCCCGACAAAAGTAATAAACCAAGAGGCCATATAAATCGGCTGAGCCGCCACGAAGATTCCGGCTATCATCATCAGAATCGAGAAAAAGAAATAGATGCCCGAGACCTTGACCCCGTTCTTTTTCTTGAGTTTATACAAGGCCACCGACTGGTACAACCCCAAAAACATCAAGAACAAGCCGATGAGAATCACGAACAAATTTTTCCACAATTCCGGGCTGAGCAGCAACAGAATCCCCCACGCCACGGCAATCGGCGCGGCGATCGGCAGGTAGGTCCAGCGATCTGTCATTCCTTTGGTCCGCACCAGAAATCCGATGAATTGGATCGTTCCGATCACCACCGAGATGGCACCGATCAACTGGATCAACCGGAGTAAAATCCGATCCGACCAAATGACCATCACCAAGCCGACCACGATGGCCGCAATACCGAATAAAAGATCGCTGTAACTTCTCAATTTCTTTTCCATGTTCGAACCTGTTTTATTATCTCACCTCGGCGAGCGAGCAAAAATCGAGCCAATTATGCCTTCCCCGCCCGCTTGCGATCCGTCTCCGAAAGCAGAATCTTGCGCATCCGAATCGACGAGGGAGTAATTTCCGCATATTCATCCTCCTGGATATACTCCAACGTCTCCTCGAGCGAGAAAATGACCGGCGGCGAGACGGTCGATTTCTCATCCGAACCCGACGCCCGCATGTTGGTCAGCTTCTTCGACTTGCATACGTTCACGCAAATATCCTCGGCCCGCGTACTCTCGCCGATCACCTGCCCGGCATAAACCTCGTCTCCCGGCGAGATGAAAAACCGGCCCCGATCCTGCAACTTGCTGATCGCATAAGCGAAAGCCGTACCGCTCTCCGCCGCGATCAACGACCCGTTCGACCGCCCCTCGATCTCGCCCCGGAACGGTTCGAACCCCTTGAACCGGTGCGCCACTACCGCTTCGCCCGCGGTCGCGGTCAGCAGGTTGCTCCGCAGTCCGATGATCCCCCGCGCCGGAATGTCGAAATCCAGGTGCGCCCGTTCGCCCCGGTGGTCGATATGCAGCAGCACCCCTTTCCGTCGCGTCGCCATCTCGATCGCCTTGCCGGCCATCTCTTCCGGCAAGTCCACCGTCAGATGTTCGATCGGTTCGCACCGCTGCCCGTTGATGACCTTGTCCACCACCTTCGGCTGCCCCACCTGCAACTCATACCCCTCGCGCCGCATGGTCTCGATCAGGACACTGATGTGCAACACCCCGCGTCCGAAAACCCGGAACGAGTCGGCCGTCGCCCCCGGCTTCACCTTGAGTGCCAGGTTTTTTTCGAGTTCCCGATCCAACCGTTCTTTGATATGTCGCGAGGTAACGTATTTTCCCTCCTTGCCGAAGAACGGCGAGTCGTTGATCGTAAAGAGCATGCTCATCGTCGGTTCGTCGATGGCGATCGGCGTCAGTTGCTCCGGATTCTCGAAGTCGGCGATCGTATCCCCGATCTCGAACCCGTCGATCCCCACGATGGCGCAAATATCGCCGCACTGCACCTCGTCGACCTTCTGCTTTCCGAGCCCCTCGAAAGTCATCAACTCGCGGATTTTCGATTTTTCGACCGTCCCGTCGCGCTTCACCAACGAGACATTCTGCCCCGCTTTCAAAACCCCGCGACTGAGCCGCCCCACAGCGATCCGCCCCACGTAAGGCGAATACTCCAGCGAGGTAACGAGCATCTGCGGCGTCCCCTCCACAACTTTGGCCGTCGGAATCTCGTCGATGATACAATCCAAGAGCGGGATAATATCTCCGGTCGGCGTCCGCCAGTCGGTCGACATCCAACCGTTCTTCGCACTCCCGTAGACGGTCTTGAAGTCGAGCTGTTCTTCGGTCGCATCCAAGCTGAACATCAAGTCGAAGACCTGTTCATTAACTTCCTCCGGTCGGCAGTTCTGCTTGTCCACCTTGTTAATCACGACGATCGGTTTGAGCCCCATCTGCAAGGCTTTCTGGAGTACGAACCGCGTCTGCGGCATGGTCCCCTCGAACGCATCCACCAAAAGCAGCACCCCGTCCGCCATGTTGAGCACTCGCTCGACCTCGCCCCCGAAGTCGGCGTGGCCCGGCGTGTCGATGATGTTGATTTTATAGTCTTTATAGTGAACCGATACGTTCTTGGCCAGAATCGTAATCCCCCGTTCGCGTTCGAGGTCATTGTTGTCGAGAATCAATGTCTCGGACTTCTCCTGGTCGCGAACCAACTTGGCCTGGAGAATCATTTTGTCGACCAGCGTGGTCTTCCCGTGGTCGACGTGTGCAATGATGGCGATGTTTTTGATTTTCTGCATCCTTCGTTGAAATAAATCCGCTGCCCGGAGCATCGATCCGTCTCGGGCAGGCCCACAAAAGTAGCGGTTTCGGGGCAGATTATCAGCGCGATTGTCAAAAAAAGTTCATCTTTGCAACCATGAAAGAGATCGAACAGGTTTCGCTCATCGGCCTGGGGGCCGTGGGGAGCGTCTTGGCCACCCGACTGCATGACGCGCTGGGCGACCGTTTTACGGTCATGGCGGATCCGGCGAGACAGGAGCGATTGCGCCGCGACGGGGTTTTCTTCAACGACACACGTTACGACTTCGCCCTGACCGGACCAACCGACCGGCCGGACTTGATCCTGATCGCCACCAAAGCCTCCGGATTGGCCGACGCGCTCGACACCGTCGCCCCTTATGTGGGTCCCGAGACCACGATCCTCTCGCTGCTGAACGGCATCGACAGCGAGCAGCACGTTGCCGATCGGTTCGGATCGGAGCGGATCCTTTACTCTTTTTTTCTGGGCCACCCGAGCCTGCGCGAGGGCAATCGAACGACTCACGACGGCGAGTTTCGCATCCATTTCGGCGAAGCGGACAACCGCCAGCCGTCGGAACGGGTGGAACGTATCCGCCGCCTGTTCGACGACACGGGTATTCCGTACGACATACCGCCGGACATGCTCTCGGCCCTGTGGCAGAAGTTCGTCATCAACATCGGCTGCAACCAAACCACCGCCCTGCTCCGCCGCCCCTACGGACACCTGCAACGGAACGAACGGGCGATGGCGCTGGCTGTGGCACTGATGGACGAGGCGGCGACGGTGGCCGAACGCCTGGGCATTGCCCAGACCGACACAATGGTCGCCCGAGCAGTGGAGGTGATTCGGTCCATGAATCCGGACGGAAAAAGCTCCATGCTGCAAGACGTCGAAGCGGAACGACCGACCGAAATCGACATCTTCGCCGGGACGCTCTGCCGGCTGGCCGCGGAGCAAGGAATCGCCGTTCCCTACAACACAACGGCCCTGCGGATTTTGTCGGCACTATAACAAAGAGACACAGAAGTCGAAAAATTATACTTACTTTTGCACCCGATTACTAATCATCCAAAAATTCATACCGAACAGAATGAAAAAATTCTTACTGACCGTAGCAGCTGCCGCAGTCGCTGTTGCCTGCGGAGGAAACGCCGGAGAAACCAGCCTCGAAAAAGCATTGGTAGGAGACTATAAAGCCGAAATCTCGCTGCCGAACACTTCGGGCGACGAGGCGGCTGCCCAGATGGCTGCTGCGATCCTCTCGCAGATCGAGATGGAGATGAACTTCAAAGCGAACGGAACGGTCGACATGACCAGTTCGATGGGTGGCAAATCGGAAACTTCGGAAGGGAAATGGGAAGTGAAAGCGGACAGCCTCTTCATTACCGACGAAACGCAAACGAAAGGTTTCCAACTGATTAAAACCGATGACGGTTTCAAACTCATGAACGACGAAATGGGCTTCATCCTCACGCCGAAAGAGGACTAGCAACGTCTCGAACACTCAATCTTATCGGTCTTCTTTTCCTAATTTATGGAGAAGAAGACCGTTTTTTTCGTACCTTGCATAAGCTCCATGGAATTAATCCGCATTTATGACCACACGCACCCACAAGCTGAAGCCGCGTGGGCGATTTATGAAGAGAGTTTCCCGCTATGCGAGCAACGCCCGTTAGGTGAGCATCTGCGTGCACTGAGCGATCCGGCTTTTCACTACCACCTGTTGTTAGCCGGGGAACGATTAGTCGGTTTGCTCTCGTGGTGGGAGTGGGAGACGGACGACCGAACGGCTTTCCGGTTCGGCGAGCATTTCGCCATCGCGCCGAAATGGCGCGGTGAAGGATATGGAACACAAGCACTGGTGTTTTTGAAAGGCGATGGTCAACGAACCGTGTTGTTGGAGATCGACCCGCCGATCGACGACCTCTCGCGACGACGCGAACAGTTCTACCAGCGAAACGGACTGACTACCAACGCCGAGTATAACCATATCCACCCATCGTTCCGCCCCGAGACCGAACCGCACCGATTGATTTTGATGAGCTATCCTCGACCGTTGACTCCGGAAGAGTTCCAGGCATTCCAGCACTTCAACAATGAACGAGTACTACTCTATTCGGAACGAAGAGACTGAAAACGCGCCATCCTTTTCGCATCGGACGACAAGAAACTTAGAGGAGAAATTTTTTCTCGCAAATTTACTATAATTATAGTTGTAGTTTCAAAAACAATATTTACCTTTGTCTCAGAACATAACACAATATAAATTAACGATGAGACAGAAAGGAAAAAACCAACCGCTCGAATTGACCCGTGCCGAGCTGGAAGTCATACAGCACATTTGGCGACTAGGCGAAGCCTTTTTGGGCGAAGTGGTCGAACAGTTCGTCGAACCGAGGCCGGCCTATACAACCATCTCTACCGTCATTCGCACGCTCGAAACCAAAGGATTCGTCAAACACCGAGTCGTCGGCAAAAGCCACCGCTACTCGCCCGCCGTTAGCAAAGAGGAGTATCGGGCCGGGTTTATGAAACGCGTAGTGAGTAATTTCTTCAACAACTCGCCCGGACAGGTGCTTTCGTTCCTGGCCGAGAGCGGTTCGCTGACCGTCGAACAGTACGAAGAGCTGAAGCGTATCGCAAAGCAGATCGTCGAAACCGACGAAAACAAATAGTCGAACTTAACCGCGAAAACCATGATCTCGCAAGGCTATTGGATCGATACGCAGTTGTGCATCGTCGTTTTGTGGCTGCTCTACCTCGCGACGCTGCGGCGAAAGATTCCGTTTGCGGCGGCACGAGCGTATCTGCTGCTGATGTTTCCGGTGGGATTGCTTTTGCCGCTGGTGCAGATTCCGATATTGCCGGCACCCGAGGCGATCGTTTGGATACCCTCTTTCGAACCGCTCGCCCTTCCGGACGAAGAACCGATCGGCATCGGACAGCCTGCCACGGACTGGAGACCGATTCTGTTGTGGACGATTTACGGTTCGGGGGCGATCGGGATCGGGATCTTGCAAGCGATCCGCTTCCTACGGATCCGGTTCGGAATCCTGCGCGGGACGCGGCGGGGCGACCTGCTCTTTTCGGCGAACGTTGCGGGAGCCTACTCCGCATTCGGCCGCATCGTCGTGAACGAGAAGTTCGAAGGGTCGCCGATGCTCGACGCGATCCTGGCCCACGAACAGAGCCACATCGGCCATCGACACGGCGCGGATTTGATCTGGATCAGCCTGTGGCGCAGTCTGTTGTGGTTCCATCCGGCCGCATGGCACGCCGGGCGGCTGCTCCGCGAAGTACACGAGTTTCAGGCCGACAAGGCCGTGATACGACAGGGGTTTCCACTGAAACCTTACCTCGCTCTGCTCATCGGAACCGAAGCCGGGATCTATCCCGGTACAGTCAATCCTTTGTGCTATTTACAAACCAAAAAACGACTCGAAATGATGACTCGAACCAAACTCCGCAACTCCTCCCGAATCGGAAACCTGCTTCGTACGATGGCTCTCTCTGCGACACTCGTCGGACTGCTGTGCGCCTTCTCATTCACGGCCCGCGCAGCAGCCGAACCGACCGAGCCGCCGAAAACCTACGTGATCGAGATACACGACCCGCAACCGGATTCGTTGCACCGGATCGACCCCGATGTACAGCCGCTCTACGTCGACGGACAAAAAATCGACACAGCGAACGATGTGATTACGGTTCGCCCCCGGAAAACCTCGAAACAACCACTGGTTGTCATAGACGGAAAGGTGGCCGACCTGGAACAACAAGCCCGACTCTCTTCCCACGACTTCCGAGAAATCACGGTTCTCAAAAATCAGGCAGCTATCGATCGTTTCGGCAAGGCCGGCAAAAACGGTGCGATCGTCATCACGACCGATAAAAAAGCGGGGTCGGTACGGAAAGGGGAGGGGGTATACTACGGGACTTACACGCCGGACGAGGTCTCCAAGGATACCGTTCGGATTTACTACGGCACCTACACGCCGATCGAACCGATCGACCGAGAGCAACTTCGCAAAGCCTCCGAAACACTTCGGCAAGAGATGCGGGAAACGGCTCTTCGGTTGCAAGCGCAAAGCGATTCGCTCCGAGAAGTAGCCCAAGCCGTCGCCGCAAAAGCCCGAACACGAGCAGAAGAACTGCAGGCCGAAGCCGCCGCCTTCTCGCAACGGGCACAAGAACAACGCGTCCGCCGCGTCCGGAAAGGTTGGATAGGACCTGGATTGGCCATTTCGGGAAAAAGTTCCAGCCTTTATTACCGCAGTTGGGAGAACAAGAAATCGAAACCGGTCGAAACCGTCTGCAACAGTCGGCGGGTAACGGTCTACCTCTCGCGCGAAGAGCAGGAACAAGGGATTACACCCGGCGCCAAGCTCCTGAAAGATTGTCCGGAGATGTTCTACCTGGATGGAACCACGGTTCGCAACGTCGACCCGATCCGCGTGAATGTCTACATGGAAAGTTTGCAATAACAAGTCGGCATCGACGATGGGCGGGGATTGCTATCGAGCGATCCCCGCTCTTTCTTATCCCCCCTGGAGTGCGGACAAACAATCAACAGGGTTGAACGAAAAAGTCCGTATCTTTACCCCCGAAATCATCTTGTTTTCCGACCCATCGATGCAACAGAAAGAGAGACTCTGGACCGGTAGTTTCGTGGCGGCGTGCGGCGCGAACTTCCTGATGTTTTTCGCCTTTTACATGCTCCTGCCCATCCTGCCGATGTACCTCGCCGAGCAGTTCGCGACCACCAAATCGCTCGCCGGTCTGATTCTCTCTTCGTACACCATCATGGCGCTGTTGTTTCGGCCTTTCGCCGGGTTCATGGTCGACAGCTTTCCGCGGAAACCGCTCTTGTTGATCTGCTACACCTTTTTCATCTCTTATTTCGGCGGGTATATGCTGGCCGGAGCGCTGGCCGTGTTCGCCATTCTGCGCGCCACGCACGGGATGGCGTTCGGAATGGTTACCGTGTCGGTCAATACCGTCGCGATCGACGTCATGCCGGCCGCCAGGCGGGGCGAAGGGATCGGATACTTCGGCGTGTCGACCAACCTGGCGATGGCCATCGGACCGATGGTCGCCCTGATGATTCACGATGCCACGCCGAACTACAACTGGGTATTCGCCACTGCGTTGGGAGTGGGATTGCTGGGCCTCTGCGTCGCTTCGCGAATCCGAGGGGCGAAAACCGAGATCGTCGGGGCGAAACAAACCTTGTCGCTCGACCGATTCCTGCTGCTCAAAGGGGTGCCGGGGGCGGTAACGACGCTCTTTCTGTCGTTCGCCTACGGGGTGCTAAGCACCTACGTGGCGGTGTACGGTACCGAGGAGGTGGGGTTGACCAGCGGAACGGGCATGTTCTTCGTCTGCCTTTCGGGCGGACTGGTCGTTTCACGACTCGTCTCGGGAAAACTCATCAACCGGGGTTATCTGACCTGGGTCAGCAAGGTCGGGATCTCGATCCTGATCGCCAGCTTCCTCTGCTTCGTTTTTCTCAAACATCCGCTCTCGTTCTACGGCTGCGGGGTCTCGATCGGGGTGGGATACGGACTGCTCTGCCCTACCCTGCAGACCATGTTCATCAACCTGGCGCACCACAACCAGCGCGGAACGGCCAATGCCACCTACCTGACCTCATGGGATTGCGGTGTCGGATCCGGGGTTTTGCTGGGCGGGGTGATCGCCCAACATACCTCCTACTCGATGGCGTTTCTGCTCGGCACGATACTGTTGGGAGTCGGCCTGACGCTTTTTTTCCTGTGGGCGGGGCCCTATTTCGACCGCAACAAGCTGCGGTAACCGGGGAACTCTGTTATCTGCGGTTGTACAATCCACACCATTTTTTCGTTCCGGAGCCAGCGCGGGCCCAATGAACGCAGTGAAATTGCGCCCGTCGCCGGAGGTGGCTCCAGGACGCGGCGCCTTTCGGCGCGCAAAAGGACTCAAGTGTTTGGACGATGCTCAACAATTCCGCGAAGCGGGCGATCCGCCGCCACCCCATGCGGCGGGCGCAATTCTCACTGCGTTCGTTGCTTCTCTGCCGCTGGCGGCGGACCGCTTTCGGGCAGAACCACCTCGAAAAAAATCCCCGGGATCCCTTAAAGATGAACATACGACGAACATAGTTTCCGGTCAATAGCGGAATTTCAGAAAGTTTGCCCGACCTTTGCCCTCACAATACCCCATTTGAGTGTTATCCGAACATTTTCTATCTTTGTGGCTGTCGGGAGCAATCTCGGCGGACATATTTTTAGTGAAAGTGTTTCGCTAATTCCTTGACGACAAAATTTGGCGATTTTGAAAAGCACAAGGAAAGCAATAACACTCATTACTTGTGTAGGTATGCCTTGTTCTAAGCGTATACTATATACAGGTGTGGGGTATTGTTTATTTGTGCTTAGGCCTCGCCAAATGCCTGTCGTCAGATAAACGAACGACTCCACACTTTCTTTTTCTACACACCATGTCTTTCGCGGAGTCGGAGGGGCCGATATCTTTTCGAAAAAGATGAAAAAACTTCTTCTCTTGTGTGTCGTGTCGCTTTTTTCGAGCATCGCACTTGCACAAAACACCAACTTGCAAGATGTCATCTATCTGCAAAACGGTTCGATCATCCGCGGAACAATCGTCGAACAGATACCCGGCAAATCATTGAAAATCGAGACACGCGACGGCAATATTTTCGTCTATCAAATGGACGAAATCAGCAAGATGACTCGCGAGCAAAGTCAGTTCGGCGGATCGAATCGTACATCGAGGTTCCAGGCCAAGTCTAAAGGGTATGCCGGGTTTGTAGAGGCAGGATTCGGTTTCGGAGTAAGGGAACTTAGTCCCGACTTATCAGCAGAATACCGATCACCCGACCGTTTTGAAATTGATATAATCAATGGTTACCAATTCAATCCATATTGTTTTTTGGGTGTGGGTATCGGATTCAACACCACCACCAATGCAAAAAAAAATGTAATAAGCATCCCCGTTTTTGTGCAGGGAAGGTTTAACTTATTAGACAAACACATATCGCCATTTCTTGCCCTGAATATCGGATATAATATTGACACCCGGAGGAGAGAAGTTCATCAACAATATTACTACACAACAACAATCACATATCCCGGAGGAATCATGGTGGAACCGACAATAGGTGTTACATGCCGTTTGTCAAATAAAACTGCTTTTACATTCGGCATCAGTTATTCCTTTATGCAATTGAATGTCAAAGGAACGATCGAAAGTTCTGGCGAATCTGAAACTGAAGTTGGGAGGATTCATCCTAAAGCTGTGAGATTGAAAACGGGCTTCACATTTTAGACCAATGCGGAGGGAGGAGCATTTCCAGAGCGGTTGTACAATCAATCTTCTCGTCTTCCTGGCATCATTGGAGCAATGCCATGGGTGGTTTGGTGATTTTGAGTAACCTTACCTCAAAAAAAACGTTCTGCCCTGGCGGAGCGGGGTTTTTCATTTCTGCGCGAGTAAAAATATGGTCGGGGCTCCTCTTTTCCTAAGAAAAGAAGAACCCCGACGTATTCGCAAATTTGTAAATGGAGACCGGATTACCGCTTGTTCAGCGGCCGGTACTCCATCCCCGTCGAAACATTCTTATACGCCGGACGGATGATCCGCCGGCTGTCGAAATTCAGTTCCTCGATCCGATGCGCCACCCACCCGGCGATGCGCGACATGGCAAACAGCGGCGTATAGACCTCCCGCGGCAAGCCGATCATGTCGTACACGAACCCCGAGTAGAAGTCCACATTGGCACAAACCCGCTTGTTGACCGAATTTCCCTTGAACTCCATAAAACTCTCGACACCGAGCCGTTCGACCAGCTCCAGGAAGTCGAACTCCCGTTCGCGCCCCTTCTCCTGCGCCAGCGACCGCGCCATCTCCTTGAGCAACAGCGCCCGCGGGTCCGAGATCGTATAGACCGCGTGGCCGATCCCGTAAATCAGCCCCTTTTTGTCGTAAACCTCCTTGCGCAACATCCGCATCAGGTAAGCCCGAACCTCCTCCTCGTCCGTCCAGTCCGAGATCGCCTCGCGCAAGTGGGCGAACATGTCGATCACCTGCAAATTGGCCCCCCCGTGCAACGGCCCTTTGAGCGACCCGATCGCCGCCGCAATCGACGAATAGGTATCCGTCCCCGACGAGCTGGTAACCCGAGTCGTAAAGGTCGAGTTGTTCCCCCCGCCGTGCTCCGCATGCAGGATCAGACACAGATCCAACACCTTGACATCCAGCGGCGTATACCCCTTCGACCCCTTCATCATGTAGATAAAGTTCTCGGCCAGCGAGAACCCCGGCTTTGGAATCCGAATATGCAACGACCCGCCGTTCTTGTTGTGGTTCATCGTGTGGTAGGCGTAGGCGATGATCGACGGAAACTTGGCGATCAGGTCCACCGACTGCCGGACCAGATTGTCCCGCGAGGTGTCGTCGGCATGCTCGTCGAACGCATAAAGAACCAGCACCGACCGCGCCAAAATATTCATGATGTCGTTCCCGTAGAGTTGCAGGATGTTCATCTTGGCCGCATGCCGCAAAACCATCTGTTCATTGAGCAAGTTGGTGAATGTCTCCAGCTCCTCGCGATCCGGCAGGTAACCCGAAAGCAACAAAAACGCAGTCTCCTCGTAACCCACCCGGTTCTCGGCCTGCACCCCGTGTACCAAGTCCGCCAAATCGATAACACGGTAGAGCAGCGTCCC
>JAIDFC010000183.1 GCA_029054535.1 Rikenella sp.
GATGTCCGCCTCGCAGAGCGTCATGAGCTCCTCCACATCGTCGCCCGCCTCGAAGAGCAGACGCCTGACCGCCGAGTCCGTAACCTCGTCTTCCGAGAGGACGATCGGCCGCAGGTGCAGAAAAACCAGCTTCTGGACGTACTTCATCCGCTCGTCCATCGGCAGTTTCAGGTCGCGGAAGATCCCCGGCACCATCTTCGACCCCACCACTTCGTGCCCATGGAACGTCCACCCCGCCCGATCGTCCCACGCTTTGGTGCGCGGCTTTCCGATGTCGTGCAACAGGGCGGCCCAGCGCAACCAGAGGTTCTCCGTGTGCGGAACGATGTTGTCCAGCACCTTCAACGTGTGGATGAAATTGTCCTTGTGCCCCCGTCCGCGTACCGTTTCGACCCCTTTCAGTTTAGCGAGCTGCGGGAAAATCAGTTCCAGCAGGCCGCTCTCGTCGAGCAGCCGCCACCCTTTCGACGGCCTCGGCGAACGCATGATTTTTTCGATCTCCGTCGCAATCCGTTCGCGCGAGACGATGCCGATTCGTTCCCGGTTTCGTCGAATCGCGGCGAAAGTCTCCGCCTCGATCCGGAAGTCGAGCTGCGTGGCGAACCGGATCGCCCGCACCATCCGCAACGGGTCGTCCGAGAAGGTGGTGTCCGGGTCGAGCGGCGTACGGATCAACTGCGCCTCCATGTCCTCCATCCCGTCGAACGGGTCGACCAGCCTCCCGAAACGGCTCTCGTTCAACCCGAAAGCCATGGCGTTGATCGTGAAATCCCGTCTCCGCTGGTCGTCCTCCATCGTGCCGTCCTCGACGATCGGTTTGCGCGAGTCGGCCCGATACGACTCCCGCCGTGCTCCCACGAACTCCACCTCCCACTCGCCCACGCGCAGCATCGCGGTGCCGAAATTCCGAAAGACATTGACCCGGCTGCGCACCTCGCGCCCCAACTCTTCGGCCACGGCGATCCCACCGCCCGTCCCGCCGCCCACCACGACAATGTCGATATCCGTACAAGGCCGCAGCAAAAACGTGTCGCGCACGTAACCGCCGATCGCATACGCTTCGACGCCGCGCCGGTCGGCGATTGCGCCGATCCGGCGGAACAACGGGTCGCTCAGTGCTTTCCGGATGATTGCTTCCATGCGTCGTGATTCGTTATCGAGCGGCGTTGCGCAGTTTCTGGCGATAGAGCCGAACGGTATTTTCGAGTCCGAGGTAGAGCGCTTCGGAGATCAAGGCGTGGCCGATCGACACCTCCAGCAATCCCGGAATCCGGGCGGCGAAGTATTCGAGGTTCTCCAAACTCAGGTCATGTCCGGCGTTCAACCCCAAGCCGCACCCCTGAGCCGCCTCGGCCGCCGACACGAATGGCGCGATGGCCCTTTCCGGATCGCTCTTGTAGCCGGTCGCATAGGCCTCGGTATACAGCTCCACCCGATCGGCCCCGATCCGTGCCGCTCCCTCGACCATCCGCGGATCGGCGTCCACGAAGATCGAAACCCGAATCCCGTTGGCCTGGAAGCCGGCGGTGATCTCCGTCAGTAAATCCTTGTTCTTCAACGTATCCCACCCGGCGTTCGACGTGATGGCATCCGGTCCGTCCGGCACGAGGGTAACTTGTGCGGGGCGTACTTCGTTCACCAGCTCGACGAACCGTTCGCCGGGATAACCCTCGATATTGAACTCCGTGGTCAACAACGGCTTCAAAGCCCGTACGTCGGCATACCGGATATGCCGCTCGTCCGGACGAGGATGAACCGTAATCCCCTCGCCCCCGAAACGCTCTATATTCCGAGCTGCCTCCAACAAATCGGGTATATTCCCCCCCCGCGAATTACGCAGCGTCGCAATCTTGTTGATATTTACGCTTAATCTCGTCATCTTTTTTAACTACTTTTGTTTCTATATAAAATCACTGTTCTTGCTCTTCGACCGATCATCGACTACTGTATGGGACTGCCGCTTTTTGTAAAAAGCGGCACCAAAAACTTTTAACTAGCGTACGCTACGCCTTAGGCTCCGCAATCCTTAGGTTTGCGGGTAGGGATTTCTTTTTGAGCGCGCCAAAGCGATGTTAAACCACAAGCGCGCTCAAAAGAAACCCTACCCGATCGCAAGGGTAGACACAGCCAAAGCATCCCGTAGGGATGCGCTCGAAAGTTTTTCTGGTTCTCTTTGTTCACAAAGAGAACAGTTCCCGCACGTAGCCAAAGAACGTCAAAGAGAAAGAAGAACGAGTTTTTAAAGAGAACAAAGATAGTAAAAAGGGATGAAGATAGCGTTGTATTCTCGGGAGGAGAACCCGTCGTTGGGAGTGATCGAGGGGGAATTGCGTCGAAGAGGATTGTCGTTTTCGTTGAATCCGCCGAGCGGCGCGGGTTATGATTTGGCGTTGAGTTTCGGGGGAGACGGGACTTTTCTGAGTGCGGTTCGGAAGATGGGGCAGGAGAGTTCGATACCGATTTTGGGGATCAATTCGGGTCGATTGGGTTTTATGGCCTCCGTGGCGATGGAGGAGATCGGCGAGGCGTTGGACGAGTTGCGCGAGGGGCGCTATCGGGTGGAGGAACGGACCTTGTTGGCGGTTCGGGGCGACGGGAGCGAGGGGATTGCCGTCAACGAATTCACGGTGCAGAAGGCCGGGACGGCGATGGTTTCGGTCGAGATCGGGATCGACGGCGAGTGTGTGGCGACCTATTGGGCCGACGGGGTGATCGTCTCGACCTCGACCGGGTCGACCGCCTATTCGATGAGCGTCGGGGGGGCGATTCTGGCCCCCGGGTGCCGGTGTCTGATCCTGTCGCCGATCGCGCCGCACAACTTGAACATCAGGCCGTTGGTGATTCCGGACACGAGCGTCGTTACGTTGCGTGTCAGGACGCGGGACGGCCGGGGAGCGATCGCCACGATCGACAACCGCGAGACGGCCGTGGCCGACGGAGCGACCTTTCGGCTCGCACAGGCCGACCATCGGTTACGAGTGGTCCGGCCGGCCGGAAACTCGTTTTATAAAGCGCTGAGGAATAAATTGTTGTGGGGCGTCGACGCCCGGAACAACAATTAAACAGAAATAACAATTAAACAAAAAAGCGGGGAAAGATGAAGAAATTTTTGACCGAAACGGCCGAGACGCTGTACGCCACGTACGGCGCGGAGATTTCCGACCTGCATATCATCTTTCCCGGCAAGCGGGCGCGGCTGTTTTTCAACGAGGCGTTGCTGTCGATCGCCGGCGGCCGTCCGATGTGGCAGCCGCGGTACCTCTCGATGGACGACCTGATCCGCAGCCTCACGACACTGAGTGCGGGGGATCACCTGCGACTCGTGGCCGAGCTGTACAAGATCTACAGCCGGTACCACGAGGAACCGTTCGATCGTTTTTTCCGTTGGGGCGAGATGCTGCTCTCGGATTTCGATACCGTCGACAAATACATGATCGATGCCGAGGCGCTGTATGCCAACGTCAGCGATCTGCACGACATCGAGGCCCGATTCGGCGGCCTTTTTGCCGACGACGACGAGGCGATGGAGCTGGTGCGCGGCTTCTGGACCACGCTCAACCGGCGCGGGGTGCGGTCGGCCGAACAGCAGCAGTTTCTGAAGATCTGGCGGTCGCTTTTCGACATCTACACGGCTTATAAAGCTCGGTTGCGGGAGTTGGGGATCGGTTACGGGGGGATGATCTACCGCGACGTGGCCGAGAGTCTCGATCCGTCGGTCGAGGCGGACGATCGTTTTGCCGGGCGGACCTTTTGTTTCGTGGGTTTCAATGCCTTGAACGAGTGCGAGAAACGCCTCTTCGGCTACCTCAAGGAGACCGGTGCGGGGCGGTTCTACTGGGATTACGACAACTATTTCTACGGCTCGGACGACCAGGAGGCCGGGCGGTTCATCCGGCGGAACGTAGCGCGGTTCGGCGACGATGCGCCGGCCGGGGCTTTCGAACGGAACAACTTCCTGAAACCCAAGCGGATCGAGGAGATCGCCACGCCGTCCGATATCTTGCAATGCAAAGCCTTGTACCGCGAACTGGAGGCGATCTACCGCGAACAGGGGGGCGTCGACAAGGAGACGGCCATTGTCTTGACCGACGAATCGCTCTTGTTGCCGGTTCTGCACTCCATCCCGCCGGCGGTCGAACAACTCAACGTAACGATGGGCTATCCGCTGGCTCATACGGTGCCCTACCTCTTGTTGGAGCGGCTGTTGATGCTGCAGAGCCATGTGCGCGACGGACTCTTCTCGCACGTCGACGTGCAGGGGATCCTGACTCACCCGTATGTGGCGGAGCGGTCGGCCGAGGCGGCTCGGAGGGTGGCCGAACGGATCGATACCTGGCAGACGGTGTGGGTCCCGGTCGAGTTTTTCGAGGACGACGAGCTGTTACGGGCGATTTTCCGACCGGTCCAAGGGGTCGAGGCCATGCAGAGCTACATCGAGGAGATCCTTTCGGGCCTGGGGCGGGTGGCCTCCGACACGGAGGAGGCGCGACAACGCAAGGAGTTTATTTTCACCATCCTGGACCAGGTGATTCGGCTCGGCAATACGGTTCGGGACTGCGACATCGAGTTGCCGACCGGGATCTACGTCTCGCTCCTGCGCCAGACGCTCGCCCGGTGCCGCGTGCCCTACGAAGGGGAACCGCTCTGCGGATTGCAGATCATGGGGATTCTCGAAACGCGGAACCTCGACTTCGACAACGTCATCCTGCTCTCGCTCACCGACGACACCTTTCCCGGGAATCGCGAAGGAAGCTCCTATGTGCCGTTCAACCTGCGGCAGGCTTTCGGACTCCCCACGCCGCAGGACCACGAGGCGATGTACGCCTACTACTTCTACCGCCTCATCGCGCGGTGCCGACGGCTCACGATGATGTACAGCTCGGCCGCCGACGACCAGCGTACGGGCGAACAGAGCCGCTACGTCTACCAGTTGGAGTACGAGTCGCCGCACCGTGTCGAACGGGCCAACGTCAACCTGCGGATCGACTACCGGCCCGTCGAACCGATCCGGATCGAAAAGTCGCCGGAGATCTTGCGCCGGCTGGAGGACATGGAGTTCTATCCGTCGAAGCTGAACCGCTATATCGACTGTCCGCTGAAATTCTACTTCGCGGACGTCGAACGGCTCTCGACGCCGGAGCAGATCGAACAGGAGGTAACGCACTTAGATGTGGGGAACACGCTCCACCGGGCGATGGAGCTGCTCTACGAACCGATCGTCGGGCGGCCGGATGCGTCGCAGCGGATCGGAGCGATCCCGGACGAGGAGAAACGCCGGGCGGTCGAACGGGCCATGGCGGATGTGATGGGCGCGCGAGGGCAGCAGATCGAGCTGAGCGGACGGATGCAGTTGCATCGGGACATCGTGGCGCGCTACGTCGAACAGATCGTGCGCTACGACTCCGGAACGGAAGGGTTCGTCGTGCAAGGGCTGGAACGGAAAGTGAAGCATCCGTTCGAGATCGGCGGTCGGAAAGTGGTATTGGCCGGGGTGGCGGACCGGGTCGATCTGCTCGGCGACGGTTCGCTGCGGATCGTGGACTACAAGAGCGGCGGCGACCGCATGGAGTTCGAATCGGTCGAGGGGCTTTTCAGCAACGAAGGGGTCAACAAGCGCACAGGCGAGCTGACCTACGAACCGCACAACGGGGCGATACTCCAGACTCTCCTATACGCCTTGGTCTTCCGGAGGGTCGAACGGACCGAGGTCTCGCCGACGCTCTACGTGGCCCGCAAAATGGGTCTCCCGGATTTCTCGCCCTACCCGCTTCGCAAAGCCGAAGGGCTGTTGCCCGTACAACGCCTCACACCGGAAGACGCCGCTGCCCTGATCGAAAACCTCCGGCTACTCTTCGCCTCGCTTTTCGACCCGACGGTCCCGTTCTCTCAAACGGAACACCCGAAGACCTGCGCTTTCTGCGACTTCCGTTCGATCTGTCGCAAATAGGGTTCCACGCTCTACAAGCGCGTGCCCGACGCCGTCCCGGCGGAGAGCGGTATCGCTCTGCGAATCGAGGGCTCAGAAAATCTCCAGCCCCCACCTTTCCTATGCGCAATCAACCGCGTCCTCAATCGCGCGCTGGGTTTTCCCTAGCCTCCGCGCGGAATGGCGGTGGCTCGACCGCCCACAGGGCGGGATTTCCAAGCCTTTGCACTCTTGCGTTGTCCGCGCGCCGGGCGATTCATTCGGAATCGTCATAAACCGCGCCGCAGGCGCGCGGGCCGAGCGGCACAAAAATTGGACTTTGCTCTGCAAGCCATCGCCAGCCCCGACCGTTTTACCGGAACTCAACAACTGCGACCTCCGGTCGCTCGGCCCGCAGCCC
>JAIDFC010000184.1 GCA_029054535.1 Rikenella sp.
GGCACTCGAAAACTGGAGCTTGCTCGGCAACATGCAAGAACTGCGCTCCCGCGCGGGGCCGCGTGCCCGCGGTGGGCGGGCGATACTACGTATCGCTATACTGTTCTAAAAACAGTATCTGACCGCGCGCCGTGGTGCGAGTGCGTTGGCGATACTGCGTATTACCAACCGCATGGTTCACAAAAAGAACACAGTACCTGCCCGTCGTTAAAGACCGGATCCGAGGTAAAATTTACAGATTGAAAATAGTGAGCATGGCGGCATGGTCGGACGGGAAGCGCACTCGGTGTGTGTCGATCATGCGCGACTCGCGCGGTAAGATTCCCGGTCCTTTGTAGAAGATGAAGTCGATCCGGTAGTAGAATCCGTTCTCTTCCGGCGTGTAAGCTGGCGACCACGTTTTACACGGGTAGCGTTTCGGGTCCGGATATAACTTTCGGTACGAATCCGTAAAACCGGCCTGTTCCATCAATTGACTGGTCGGCCACGGTATCACATAGCCTTCGTGTTCGTCGCGGGTCGATTCGACCCAGTCCAGGTGCGAGTCGATGTTGAAATCGCCCGAAACGAACGTCGGTACGTCGCCGGCAATGAATCCGATCGAGTCGGCTTCGTGGAGAATCTGTTGCAGCTCCGCCGCCCGCGTCGTCCATTCGCCCGCCACGATCGAGTCGACGCTTACCCGGTCCCGGAGCTGTTGCCGCGTGTCCGGCAGGTAGTGCAACCAAAGATTGATATAGTTGATCGTCTGTGTTTTACTGATTTGGATCCGGGCGGCCGAGCAGTTGAACGGCCGGAAAATGTCGACCGCCTCGACGATCGGATAGCGGCTCAGAATCGAGAGGTTCGAGCTGTGGAGGTAGAGGCAGTAGCCCAGTTCGTCGGCAATTTTGGGCCCGGAACCGTAGGTCTCGATCAGTCCGACGACTTCGGCTCCCGCGTCGCGGACGATGTCCGCCACTCGCCGAGGACCGGCTTCGGAACCGGTTTCATTGCCGCCGTGCCAGATGTTGAATCCCATAAGTTTCAGCTCTTTGCGCCGTTCGGGAAGGGTCTCGTTCCACCGGGCCAGCGGATAATAAGAGGTGTATAGACGGAAGAGGCTCTCGGGGGTGAGTTGGGTGTCGTACAAGGCCAATTCGTCGATCTGTCCGTTGAAAGCGGTCCATTCCGTCGAGTCGGCTCCGCCGATCCGCATCCGGCCGTGGCCGTTGAATCCGCCCATCTCGCGAAGGTTGTAGATCGCGACGTTTTTACCGTCGTAGTAGAAGCGCGCTTTGCCGTGCGGACCGTCGTAGGTCAGCGCGAGCAGGTGCCAACGGCCGTCGGCAAGGGGTTGCCGGGCGACGGTGGGTTCGTACCAGAGGCTGTGGCCGTTGTCGTCCGTAAAGCCGGCGTACCACGACCCGTTGGCCGATGCGCCGATCGTAAAACCGCCGGCGTGGGCCGTTTTGTCGACGTTCGTAACGATTGCGGCTCCCGAGCCGTTCTGGACCTCCCCTTTCGGCACCCGGACCCACACGGCGATACTATATGTCGATCGATCCCGAACACTGAAGACGGTCGAATCGAGTTCCAGCGGCACGCGATAGGCGGCTGCGGCGGTCAGGTCCAACGCTGCGTTGTGCACGCCGTCGGCGTAGAGCGTGTAGCGGTTCCAGACCGATAGCGGAACGCCCGAAGATTGGCCGGCGTCGAATCCGACGCTGCGCACGCCGCCCCGAACAGCCAGGGGCAAACAGAGGAGGGCGAGGTAAAAAAAGAGGTGTTTCATGGGTTTCGAGTTGTTTCTTGGGAGTGGTGTGTTCGTTTCCGAATCGGGTAGGTAATCGTTTTTAATAGCGTGTAGGTGTGAGCGGTTATGAAAGAAGGGCGGAATTTTCCGCCCTTCAAAAGTGCCTCGATCTTTGTGCAGCGTGCCCGGAAAGTGCGCAACCGCACGAAAATCGGCCTAAAAATCGCCCCCCGCTTCCTCCATCTGCGGCGCCATCACGGTATTCATGAACTCCATGTCCATCTCCCCCTGCCCGGTATTGAGGAATCCGTAGATCATAATCGCAATCACCACCAATGCCGCGATAATCGCTACCACGAGCCAAATGTCGGTTTTGGTTTTCGGTTGTCTCCGTCTGGCGGCATGAGGAGGCGTTCCCGGTCGTCGCGGAGCCTGTCCCGGTCTGCCCGGATGGTGTCCTCCGCCGACCTGCGGCTGTTGCATGCCCGGTCGTCCCCCCGGCCCGCCGCCCGGGCGTTGTGTCTGTCCTTGCGGCGCTATCCCGTTGCGCATACCGCCTTGCTGAGGTTGTTGCAAGGTTTGGCCTTGCATCTGTTGTTGCGGATGCGGCATCGGCTGCCCTCCCGGCCGCGGCTGTTGCATCGGTTGCTGACTCATCGTCGGCTGGATGCGTTGTTGCTGCGGCTGCATTCCCGGTTGTCCCAACCGTTGTTGTCCGATGGGCTGCGGTTGCGGCCGAGGCGGTTGCGGCGGCACAGGTGCCTGTTGCGGTCGTGCGAAAGCCGCTTGTTGTTGCATCGGTTGCGGCGGCATCATAGGCTGTTGCAGCGGTTGTTGCTGCATCGGTTGCGGCACCGGTCCCTGTACCTGGATCGACTGCGGCCGGGTCATTATCGGCTGCACGACCGGCTGCTGTTGTTGCACGACCGGCTGCTGCTGTATAATCGGCTGCTGTTGTTGTACGATCGGTTGTTGTTGTATAATCGGCTGCTGCTGCACAACCGGTTGCTGTTGTTGCACGACCGGTTGTTGCTGTTGCTGTATCGCCTGATTCTGCGCCGCGGTTTCCGTCGTCTCCGCCGCCGGCCGCTCTCCTTCCTTGAGCGTGATCGATCCGTTGGCGTCCGCCATCAACATCCCGATCCCTTCGATATAGTATTTGCCCGCCGAAGCCAGCGACTGTCGTAGATAAATGACAAATTCGGCGACCATGGCCCGCGCGTCTTCAGTCTCGACCCCGTACTCGCGCACGATGGCATTGGTAACCACCCCGTCGTCCTTCCTCAGGAACGGACTGAATACCAGCGCTTCGCCCTCCGGCGTCTCTTTCTTGAGAAAGGCGCCGAAGTCCGGAACCACCACCCGACGGTGTCGGACGATGAGTTGTTTCAACAGGTTGTTATCCATGGACAATATCTCTATTTGGCTCCAAGATTACGAAAAAAAAATGAAACTGCCAATTTCCGGCGTGATTTTCGACTCGTAGGCCGTACGGATACGGCGGTTTACGATACGAACGGCGGAGGGTGTCGGTTTCGTGTGTAGGGGTGCCGGAGGGCGAAGCGCTACGGGGTGTTCGGCAAAAATGGTGCCGAACGGAATGGGCCTGGAAAAGGGGAGGGCTTTTCAGAAAAAAACGAGGATCCGTTCGGCGGTCGAACGGAGTGGCGGAGGTTCCGGAAAGGGTGTACGATCCCTCTATTATATACGTATAACGGGTCGCGAAAAGTCTTTTCAGCTCCTATCCGGAGTATGTAAAAGATTTTTATTCGCAAATCCGACCTTTATTTTTAATCGTTCGATTAAATGCAAATAGCGTTACAAAAGTATGCAATGAAAACGGAACAACCAAATAAAAATTGTGTTAAATGACCTTTTTTCAGGTGAATACCGGAAGATTTTCATATGTCAAAAAGTGGTTTTTATCGCCCGATTCCGAGCGCGTCGGAATATCACTTTTAATCGAACGGTTAAATGAAAAGTGTGGATTTGTAATCTTTTGACTAATAGTAACTTGCAAGGAGGCAAAAAATAGGTATGAACAAGCGGAGACGTTGTTTTTTGATCGGAGCCTTGTTTTTGACAGTTGTGGGGTGTCAGCGGCGCCCCCTGGTGGGAGACGATCCGGCCGGGGAGAGTTGCGAGGTCCGATTCTCGGCCGGCAGCCTGAATATCGAGGCGACCGAAACCAAAGCTCCGGGCGACAAGGTCGCTCTGGAGGCGGGAAGTACCGTGCGCGTGGTGGCCTACCGGCGGACCGTGGCCGGACAGGCGCAGCCGGACCTCGCGCAGGATAAATGGATCGCGACGGCCACCTATAAGGTCCAGGCCGACGGAACCACTCTGGTGGCCTGCGAAGTGGACGACGCGGGAGACGAGGTCGCAGCCCCGTCCGGAACGGTCAAAGGCATGGAGTTGAGCAATGGATCCTATGACTTTTACGCCTACTCCACCGCGCGCAAGATCGAGGCCGACAACCGCACCGTGAAAGGGGTCGGACACGGCGAAGATTTTCTCGGCGCGTTTGTCGGGAGCCGCACGATCAACCGTTCGGCGTCCACTGTCCAGCTGGATTTCGAACACGAGTGCGCGAAGCTCACCTTCTCGGTCGTTCCGGCCGACGGGATGAGCTGCGACGACCTGTCGGTCTCGAAAGTGGCCCTGAAGAAGCTCGCCACCGCACCGGCGGCGGACTATACGATCGGCGGCGACCTCGCGGCCTCGGTCGGCGACGAGACGTCGACCGGCGAGATCACGGCCTTCGATTACATCGACCAGACGGACAAGGGGATGGGTTCGATCGGATCGGGCATCTTCTTGCCGAAGAGCCTCGGGACCATTCCGGTCGAGTTTACGCTCACGGTCAACTCGATCGCCTATCTGTTGAAGGCCGAATTGCCGGCCCTGGCGCTCGCCAAAGGGAACAACTACACGTTCACGGCGCGCGTCAAAAAGGGGAGTGTCGAGCTGGTGCTGAACGTCCTCTCGTGGGATGCGGTGGACCAGCTTCTGCCGGACTTCGGCGGCGATAACGGCTCGATCGAGATCGGTAGCTGGGGCGGAATCGACTGGAGCGGAGGCGTCGGCGGGAACGTGGATGAAAACCAGGTGCCGATCGAGGTCGGCAGTTGGACTTCGGTGGTGCAGAGCCTCGATTTTCTCGGCTCGAACGCCGGCGGAACGGTCGGCGGTTGGGGCGATGTCGGGAGCGATACCGACTTCTCGGAGGGGACGAACGGCAGCGGGGGCGTCGATAGTTGGACGCCGATCAATCCCGGCGAACAAGAGGTCGGGAAATAATCGATACGGACGAAAGGCGTAGTCGAAACGGACTGAAATAACGGAAAAAGACAAAATAAGGAAATAAATAACAGCAAACATGAAGAGATTAATGATTTTTGCGGTTGTTCTGGCAGGAGCCGGAGCGATGTCGTGCAGTCGATCGGATCTTCAGACGCCGGCTCCCGGCGAACCGAATGCGTTGCGGGTGGAGGTCTCGTTGAATGCCGAAGCGTTGAGCAATCTCGGGAACGGTTTCGTCCCGACCCGTGCAGCCGGAGAGTCGGGGCTGGCCGTGAACATCGGCGGCGCGGACCGGACGGCCGAGATGACCAAGTCGACCACCGAACTCTCGACGGCCGACGATGCGAAGGTGCATAACCTGTGGGCTATCCAGTACAAGGCCGACGGGACGCTGCTCGGATCGCCTTACTACACGACCGACATTCCGACCCCCGGGGCCGGGAGTACCGGCGTGGATGCGACCTACAGCCTGGCGGTGAACCTGACCTCGAATACCGAGACCGACGGGAAGGTCTACTTCATCGCCAACACCAACTCGCCGAATACGTTCAACGCCACCAACGCGGCTACGGAGAGCAAGCTCAAGGAGGTGGTGAAGAACATCGGCACGGAGCTGAAGCCGACGGCCGAGGGGGGGATCCCGATGGTGGGGATCTACACCGGCGCGGTGCAGTCGAGCGCAACGCTTTCGGCCGTGCCGATGAAACGGCTGGCGGCGAAGGTGATCTTGCGATACAAGGTCGATCCGAGCTTCGCCGGCTTCACGATCACCGGCATTCAGATGCGGAACGTGGCGGCGGACATGCACCTCGGTGCCGAACCGACCGGTATCTTCCCGGCTGCGGCGGACGATAGCCACATCGACTACCCGGCCGAAGACCTCACCAAGGCCACGACGGACGGCGATTACAAGAAATTCGTTTGGTACGTGCCGGAAAACCACCGCGATGTGATCTCCAGCGTGTTGGGCGAGGGCGACCGGGCGTTGGATCGCACGGACGGCAAGGCGACCTACATCGAGATTCACGGGCGGCAGACGACCACGGCGCAGAGTAAAAAGATCACCTATCGGATTTTGTTGGGCGATCCGTCGACCGCTCCGGGGGATTTCAACGTCCGGCGCAACACGACCTACCAGGTGGAGGTCAACATCAACGGCGCCAATGCGGGCGATAATCGGATCACGGTCGAGTCGTTCGACATGAACAACTGCGCGATCTTGTGGCCGGGGGCTACGGCCGGATCGGTAACGTTCGACGTGCGGAAGTGTCTGGCCAACAAGTTCACGACCGAATCGCAGCTCAACACGATGCTGAGCAGCGGAGCTTGGCGGGTCGGGGTGCTGTGGCAGGATGTGCCCAAGACGGCGTACGATGCAGGGGTCAATGAATATGTAACGATCAGTTACAACGAGCCGGGGCAGGCGGACGATAAGAAGTTGGGGTTGTTTACCGTAACGGCGAACACCAAGACGCCGGGGAATGCCGTATTGGCTCTGTACGACAATGCTTCGTCGGGCGGTACGATCCTTTGGAGCTGGCACGTCTGGGTAACGGGTTACCTGCCGGACGGGACCAAGGATTACGGCCTGGGGATCAACTCGAAAGCGACGGTTGCCGGCGGCGAGGTACACACCTACGGCGAGCACTACAAGAAGGCTTCTGACAAAATGGGCGGTGGTACGTTGCGGGTGATTATGGACCGGAACCTCGGTGCGACCGGGGTGCTCTACGCGCTCTCTACCACGAATGTGCAGAACTATCCCACCTATGGGTTGCTCTACCAATGGGGGCGAAAAGATCCACTTCCGAAAGCAGCGGCAGGAGTTTTGGGAAATCAAGTAGCAACACAATCAACCTACCAGGCAAACGGGGAGACAGTTACAAATTTTCCGCAATTGATTTCGGGGCCGACAACTATGGATGTTACGATTCAAAATCCTGCAACTGTTTACTACGCTTCGACTGATCCTTACGACTGGAATTCATCTCCGGATCCGAGCTTGTGGGGCAACGATGCTGCCAAGAGTGACTATGACCCGTGTCCAAAGGGATGGCGCATTCCGATCAATGGGACGTGGGATGATTTTGGGAATAGTTGGGCAACTACGGTTACGTTTAGTAAGAACCCGGATTGGACCGCTGCCAATGCGGACAAGGCCGGTGGTCTATATTCCGTAGGAGATGTCAAAGCCTTTTACCCGGCTTCGGGCAATCGCCACAGCAATGACGGTTCAGTGCGGAACGTCGGCTACAGCGGATATAGTTGGTCATCGTCGGTTGAAGGTAGCTCCAGCTATTTCTTAGACTTCTTCTTCTCCATGCTCACCCCGAATAACAGCTATCGCCGTGGGCACGCTCTTCCAATCCGCTGTATCCAGGAGTAGAGAGTAGAAGACTGCGCCCGCTGGCGGCGATTCGTCAAAGGGGAGGCCAGGCGGGGCAAAAGAAACTCGGACTCACCGACTCTTTTGCTGCCGGATGAGACCTGGCGATAGAGAAAACAAGATAACATAACAGTAACATGAAGAGAATAAAGATTTTAACGATTGCCGCAGCCGGGTTGGGTCTGGCTGCGTGCAGCCGGTCGGATCTTCAGACGGCGGCTCCCGGTAAGCCCAACGACCTCACTGTAGAGGTCTCGTTGGGAGCCGAGGCGTTGAACCGGCCCGGAAACGGGAGCTTCGCGCCGGCTGCGTCGACCAAAGCCGGACAGGCGGCCGACGAGTCGGGAGCGGTGGTACGCTACGGCGAGGATGACGACCTGGCGACCAAGTCGACCTCCGAACTCTCGACGGCCGACGATGCCAAAGTGCACAACCTGTGGGCGATTCAGTTCCGGGCCGACGGGACGCTGCTCGGCGAACCGTTCTATACGACCGACATTCCGGCCGCCGGAGCCGGGAGTGCGGGGATCGACGCCACGTACAGTTTGGCGGTGAAATTGACCTCGAACGACGAGACGGGCGGGAAAGTTTATTTCATCGCCAACGTCAACTCGCCCAATACTTTCAACACCGCCAACGTCTCTACCGAGGCCAAACTCGCAGAGGTGGTGAAGAACATCGGTACGGAGCTGAAACCTTCGGCGGCAGGGGGGATCCCGATGATGGGGATCTACACCGGCGCGGTGCAGTCCAGCGGCATGATGCCCACCGTGGCGATGAAGCGCTTGATGGCGAAAGTGATCTTGCGATACAAGATCAATCCGACGTTCGCAGACTTCGATGTAACGGGGGTTCGGATGCGGAATGTCGCGACGAATATCCATTTCCAAGACGAACCGACCGGTATCTTTCCGGCTAAGGCGGCCGGGAGTCATGTCGACTACCCGGTCGAGGACCTCGCTACGGCCACCACGGACGGCGACTATAAAAAGTTCGTTTGGTACGTACCGGAGAACCTCCGAGGCGTGATTTCCGGGATTGGTGCGGCGAAAGACCGCGCTCTGAGCAAAACCGACGGCAAGGCGACTTATATCGAAATCACGGGAGCGGTTACGAAGAGCGCGACACGGCCGCAAAAGGCGATCTATCAGTTCCTCTTGGGCGATCCGTCGACCGACATGGGGGATTTCAATGTTCGTCGGAACAATGTCTACACGCTGTCGGTCGACATCCAGGGGATCAATACGGCGGATAGTCGGGTCGAAGTCGAGACGTTTGACATGAACAACTGTGCAATGGTCGCACCGACGACAGGTAGTGTAACGTTCGATATTCGGAAATGTCTGAGCAATGGTTTCACGACCGAAACGCAGCTCAACTCGATGTTGAGCAGCGGAGCGTGGCGGGTCGAGGTCCTGTGGCAGGATGCGGCTCTGAATAATTATGTGACGATCAACTATAACCTGCCGGGAAAGACCGATAGTAAATCATTGGGGATTTTCTCGGTGAAAGCGAACAGTGCTATCCCGGGGAACGCCGTTGTGGCTCTGTACGACAACGCGACTTCCGGGGGGACGATCCTTTGGAGCTGGCACGTCTGGGTAACGACTTACCAACCGGACGGTAATCAATCTTATAACTTGGGGATCAACTCCAAGCTCGACGTAACCGGCGGAGAGGTGCACACCTACGGAGCGCAGTACAAA
>JAIDFC010000185.1 GCA_029054535.1 Rikenella sp.
CTCCCCACCCCCGCACGCCGCTGAGGCCTTACAATTTCGGGTGCAAGGTATGGAAAAAATCGCATACAAAAAACTTTTTTTTCGAGCCTCCTACATTTTTCGACAAAATCCTATCCGTTTTTCAAATTATTATCTATCGCGTTCGTTTCGATTGCATTTTTTCGTAACTTGCGCCGCATTTATACGGAAACCTAATTCAAGAACCACTAAAATGACCACTAATCACACTTCTTCTGCGTCGATCCTGGGACCGGCTACGGACGAAAACCTGAGCGTCGTGGCCTATAAAGCGATCATGCTGAAACGTCGCATCATCCTGACGCTCGCCACCGAGGGCGATTGCACGATCGCCGACCTGTCGCGCATCCTGAACGTCAGCAACCCGACGATCACCAAACTGGTCGGCGAACTGATCCGCGAGGGCTACGTGCGCGACCTGGGAAAGATCGAAACCAGCGGCGGACGGCGCCCCTGCGCGTTCGGTCTGGTCTCCGAGTCGGGCTACTTCCTGGGGGTGGCCATCCAGGACGACGCGCTGAGCTTCGGCGTGATCGACCTCAACAAAAACGTCGTTACCACCCAAAAAGAGGAGCCGCTCGCGTATAACACCAACACGCAGTTCGTCGACAACCTCGCCGAACGGATCGGGCGATTCATCGACACGCTGGGCAACCCGATCAAAAATCGGATCTTCGGCATGGGGATTACGGTCAAAGGACGTGTCGACGCGGCCTCGGGGGTGATCTACAACTCGATGAACGTCGACGGTTTTTCGCTGGCGCAGGTCATCGCCCAGAAGACCGGCATTGAAACGATCGTCGAAAACGACACCCGGGCCATGACCTATGCCGAGTACCTGAACGACGGGAACACGGACCGGGTCGAAAACGCCCTCTTCATCAACGCCGGGCGGGGGATCGGCGTCGGGATCGTCGTCCGCGGCAAACTCTACTACGGCAAGTCGGGCTTCTCGGGCGAGTTCGGCCACATCCCCTTCTTCGACAACGAAAAAATCTGCCAGTGCGGCAAGAAAGGGTGCCTCGAGACCGAAGCCTCGGGGATGGCCCTCGAAACGATCTTCGCCGAACGGATGCACGAAGGGGCCTCGTCGATCCTCTCCGAACGGTTTGAACAAGGGAAATCGATCTCGATGTACGACATCATCGGAGCCACCAAGAGCGACGACGTGCTCTCGATCGACCTGATCACCGGCATCGGCGAAAAACTCGGACGGGGAATCAGCGTCCTGATCAACCTCTTCAATCCGGAACTGGTCGTGGTGGGCGGACCGCTCTCCGAAGTGGGCGACTACCTGATGCTCCCGATCCGGACGGCGTTGAACAAATACTCGCTGAGGCTGGTAACGCGCGACACGACGCTGCGGCTCTCGACGCTGGGCGACACGGCGGGCGTGCTGGGGGCGGCACTCCTGACGCGCAACCGGATGCTGGGAATTCTGTAATATATCGACCAGGGTCCACCCCCTGTTAGTACACCTACTATCTATCAGGTCTCTCGAAAGAGTCCGCAGAAACAAGAGGATTATCGATCGGGGGAGCCTACGGCGAGACGGGAAAGGACCTAAAAACATCCACCCACAAGAGAGTGAACGGTTATGAGCTTTAAAAAAAACTACTCGATCAATTTTCGATCCCTGTTGTCCCGTCTGGTGATCGGGATCGCCGCCTCGGTAGTCATCACGGGGATTGCCACCGGGTTGCTCCACCTCGAATTCTGGAACTACTGGTGGACGCTCGGGGTCGGGGGTGCACTGGGTGCCGTACTGCTCTACAAGATCCTCCACCCGATCGATTGGAGGATCTTCCTAATCGGGACCGCCCTGGTCGCGCTTCCGGCAGCGGGGTTCCAGTATGCGCTCTTCTACACCCAAGACGAAGCCACTGAGGTTGGATCGCTCGCCGACTACGACCCGACGACAAACCTAAGCCGATTTCTCGAAATCAACGACTGGTACTACAGCATGGGTAATCGGGGGATCGTAACGATCGCCACGGAATACAGACGCCGAGGGAGAATAACGCATAGCAAGAACCAGACTTATTTCGCTATTCCGATGTACACCTCCGAGGAGGACACGCTACCGAAAGTCTGGATGGCGCTGGACATGGAAAGCCAAAAGGCCGACTACCTCCTTCGTTTGAAGGACGACGAGAAACTGATCCGATTCGACGAGATCTGCTGTTTCGAACGCCTCTCGCCGTCGTTGGTCGACGACTTCCGCAGCGCGATCGACCAATGCAGAGACACGGACCACAAGGCACTACGCGACGAAGCGATTTTCCTCGCACCGCTCTACGAACCGTTCATTCCGCGCAAACAATGGATCCGCTACAGTTTTTACGGTTTTCTGGGAGCGGCCGGAGGAATGGCCATTTTGGCACTCGTCGTCCCGGCCCGAAAGGACGACGACGAGCAGGAAGAGGAGGAAGAAGAAGAGGACGACGACGAATAATTCCGCTACGAGACGGGACGAGCACTGAACAACATTCTTGAAAGGGCTAAGCGATTATAATTCGGTATCGCTCAGCCCTTTTGTCTGTATCTTATCGTTTTACCCGGCTCCGGTCCGCGTGCCCGCGGTGGGCAGTAGGCCGTGTCTGCTTCAAACAGCGACAACGACGGGTACGGCTGATCATCGACAATTCCTTTTGAGTAGTGGTAATAATACCTAATTACTTCGGCTGCGACATCTTCTTCGCCCGGCAGGCCCGGTTGGAGTGCCCAGCGGCACCGTTGCCTCCAGGAATAGGGAGAAGGTAGAGCAAAGCACTCGAAAACCGGAGGTTGTTCGGATAGGCTCTACTGATTACGGCTCTGTACCATTCTCCCAAAACAAACCGCGCTCTACGAGCGCGCGGTCCGGAGCCACCCCAGGCGACGGACGCAAAACTCGCTAGGCTCGATTGCGACCGCGCTGGCGCCGAACCGAGGCCGCTAAAAATCCGCCGCAACGGTTGCCCGCCATAACCCAGAGAAAGCCCAAAATAAAACGCCTGGTGGACGCGTCGCCCGCGATTTTTCGAGATCTCACCATGGCGGGCCGGAGCTTCGCCCCGCGAAGGGACGCGCTGCGTCTCTTACTGGCAGCCTCTAACCTTATTCCCAACCTCCGGCCCTTTTAATTCCAAAACATTCTTTGCCCGCAAGATGGGCTTTTGACTCCGGAATAAACCGCGACCTCTGGTCGCGCGCCCGACGCCGCCCCATGCGGAGGGCGCAATATTCACTTCGTTCATAAGCTCCTCCGCCGGCGTCGGACTTTCCCCTAAAAAACTGTGTTTGACCGCGCGCTGGCGGAAATCTTCTCAAAGAGAAACCCAATAAAAGACGCAGTGCGTCCGTCGCCCACGGAAATCCTCCGTGATCTCTCCCTTTGTCAGGCCGAAGCCACCCCGGGCGGAGGCCTGCAACACTCGCCATGCTCGATTGCGTCTCCGCTGGCTTCGGCCCGAAAACAACTTCGAAACATTCTTCGCACGTCGCCCGCGGGAATTTCATAAAGATTTCGCCAAGTGCGAAACTTTTGAAATTCCTCCTTAGGCGGGCGGGCGACGGAACCGTGTCCGACTGCCCTGCGCGGGCGGCGTCCGGGTGGCCCCGGCGGGACTGGCGATGCTACGCATCGCTATAACGTTCTAAGAACAGTTTCTGACCGCGCGCGGGGCCGCGGAGGGCGGGCGATGCTACGCATCGCTGAGGCCAGCCGGCGGAGAAAATCATGCTCAAAAAGAAAAACACCCCAAAGCCCCGCGCCCCCCCAAAAGCCCTACAGCATTCCCGTCTGCTGGAAAGCCTCCGAAACACCCAACAGATGCAATCGCAACATATTGAGCGCGTGCGTTGCCGCCCGTTCGATATTCTGTTCGCGCAGCTCACCGAACCGCATCAACCGCGCCAAGGTTTCGATCCGCCCCTGTTCGGTGCGCCACGCCAGCGCCATCCAAACCGTCCCAACCGGTTTTTCAGGCGTTCCGCCTCCCGGTCCGGCTACTCCCGTAGTCGCGATCGCATAGTCCGTCCCGAACCGTGTCAAGGCCCCCTCCGCCATCTGCCGCGCCACCGGTTCGCTCACCGCCCCGTGCCGTTCGATGTCCGCCGCAGAGACCCCCAGCAACCGCACCTTCGCCTCGTTGCTGTAGGACGTTACCCCTCCCATGTAGTACTCCGCGGCCCCCGCCGACGCCGTGATCCGCGCCGAGATCGAACCGCCCGTACACGACTCCGCCACAGCCAACGTCTGCTGCTTCTGCCGAAGAATCGTCGCTACGGCCGACTCCACGCTGGCCGGTTCGTAACCCAGCAGATAGGGTCCGACGTACTCGTTCAATTTCGCAAACTGCCGATCGATCTCCGCATTCGCCGCCGCAGGCTCCACGTCGTAAGCCGACAATCGCAACCGAATCCCCCGCGCATTGGGCAGATAAGCCAAATGCAACCACTCCGGCAATGCCTCCTCCCAGGGTGCGATCCGTTCGGCCATCGCCGACTCGGCCAACCCGAAGGTCATCATCGTTCGGTGGACCACCGAACGTAACGCAAAACGGCTTCGGATCGCCGGAATGACCTGCTCCGCCAACAGTTCTTTCATCTCGAACGGCACGCCGGGTAACGAAAAGAGCAACTTCTCCCGCCCGTTCGTCGTCTCGTCGGAACGAACGAAGAGCATCCCCGGCGCCGTCCCCACCCGGTTCGGCAACACCGTACATCCATCCGGAACCAACGCCTGGGCCCGGTTCAACTCATTGAACACAATCCCCCGTTCGGCCGTGATCCGTCGTACATGCTCGAAAACGGCTTCGTCGCGTCGCATCCGCCCGCCGGAAAACAGATCGGCCAACGTCGTTTTCGTGATGTCGTCTTGGGTCGGCCCCAGTCCGCCGGTCATCACCACCACATCGGCCCGACCGAGCGCAGTCCGAACCGCCTCTCGTATATCCTCGGCCGCGTCGTGAACCGACACGATCCGATCGACCTGCGCTCCGATACGCCCCAACTCTCGGCCGATCCAGGCCGAATTGGTGTCGACCACCTGCCCGATCAGCAGCTCGTCGCCGACGGTAATCAATTCGATACTTACCATATTGATTGTGATTTTCTCTCGATTTATATTTTCTTCTCCCTATTCCTGGAGGCAACGCAACTGAAGACCGTGCGCACGGTAATTGCTGCTATTTGGGTAGACACCGCCGTAAAGGAAAGTCAAGTTGTAGGCGCCGATACTACCCGATGGAATGGTCGACGACCAGCTGTACCCGTTGATGCCGACGCCCCACAATGTCCCGTTATTGTAGCCGCGGAGGCCCGGAGCCGGGGTCAAATAATTCATGCGGATCTGCCACAAACCGCGACCTCCGGGCGCCCGGGCCAGCCGCTCCCCAAAACGTATTTGGCCGCACGCTGGGCGATTCATTCGGAATCGTCATGAACCGCATCCGTAGGGTGCGCGGATCGCCGCCACCCCAGCGGCAGAACGGGGCCGCTCGGCACTCGAACCGGGCTGCCTCTACCCTAAATAATCCCAGGCGTCCGACCCGTTTTTAGCTTGAGATAAACCGCGACCTCCGGTCGCGCGCCCGACGCCGCCCCATGCGGAGGGCGGTGCCGCTCGGCACGCGAACCGGGCAGCCTCTACCCTACATGCTCTGTTCGCGCGCCTTGGGAAATCATTTCCGATAAACTCCCGTTTATCGGTTTGATTTCCCTCTTCAGGCGGGGCGCGCGAAACCTACCAAAAGAGAAACCGTATCGGACGCGCTCAGGCCGCGCGGCCGCGGGTGCCCCCGCTGGGCGGGCGATGGCATCGCTATAACGGCTACAGAAAACCCGATGCTTGGCTTAGCCTGACAGCAGAGAAAAACCTCCAAAACCGCCACTCACCCAACCTAAAAGAACTCCTCCCGGAAACGGTAGTCGCCACGGAGTTCCTCGAAACGCTCCGGCGCAGCCCGCAACGCCGCATCGTCCGCCAGAATATCATAGTAAGCCGGCATCCGCGCCGTAATTTCTCGCCAGGAGATCGTCGTACAAGGGTGTTGCACAGGCGCCTCAGCCGGATACCAGTCCGCCCGAATCGGCAACCCCAGCTCCGCCGCCACCGCCCGCACCGCCAGAGCCGTCCCCTTCGCCTTGCCCTGGAGCGAGTAGCCCGCGATGTGCGGCGTCGCGATCGTCGAGAGCGAGAGCAGCTCCTGATCGATCCGCGGTTCGCCGCCCCAGACGTCGAGCACCGCCCGCCCTATCCGACCGCTCCGTAGAGCCTCCTTGAGCGCCCCCTCGTCCACCACCTCGCCCCGCGAGCTGTTCAGGAA
>JAIDFC010000186.1 GCA_029054535.1 Rikenella sp.
GATTCTTATCATTAGCAGGCACAGGCAAATCCCATCTCGTCGCAGCGATTGCGGCTTGGGCTATCGTATCGGTGTGGGTATCGTGCACCAAAAACGACGCTTCCGGAATCGGAGGATTGACAGGAGGCGAGTCTACGTTCAACGTCTCGCTGCAGGCCGGAACATTTGCCGGCGCGGCTCTCGGCGGGGGAGAAATGGACGAAACGAACCTTTCGACCAAAGTCATCCCGACTACGGGGATGCATGAAGACCAAATGGCGAACATTTGGGTCCTTCAATTCGACGCTTCGGGCGGTTGCGTGCGGAGCCAGTACTATTCTTCTTATAATCCAGAGAACTTTCCGGTAACCCTCTCGAACGGGACGGCACAAACCGTGGCGTTTGTGGCTAACACGTTCGACCCGGACCTTTTTGCGGGGTATAGCGGAACGTGGGGAGCGTTTCAGACGCTGACCAAAACCGTTTCGGAGGCTACGATCCATACCGGGGCGGGGAGTTCCGATCGGTATCTGCTGATCTCCGGGATTTACAAGGGGGATATTACCGCGGCGGGGCTTCCGGCGGCCGTACAGATGAAACGGGCTGTGGCGAAGGTGCGGATCGCGTGGTCGATCGATCTGGAGACTGCCGGCGAACGGTTCGTGCCCGCATCTTTGCAGCTCTGCAACGCGGCTGCGACGCAAAGTTACATGGAACCGGCGGCTTCCGGCGGAGCGGGACTGTATCCGGCGGCTTCGGCGGCCAATTTCTCGACCTACGAGGCGATGAGTAATCCGATGGCGGGGACGTCGACCTGGTATGTGGCCGAGAATCTGCGCGGGACGGGGTCCGGGACGACGGCTTTCGACAAGAATGCCGAGACGGCGCAGACCGGACAAGGAGCTTACTGCACTTATATCGACTTGCAGGGGACCTACACCTTTGCGAGCGGAGAGACGGCCGATCTGAGTTATCGATTCTACCTCGGTGGAGATGTTACGGCGGACTACAACGTGCGTCGGAATCATATTTACGACCTGACGGTGCGGATCGTGGGGGCGAATGCAGCGGATGCTCGGATTTCGGTAACCTCGGCTGGCGGGACTTGGGGGGTGGATGTCGAAGGGACCGGCAGTACGACGGGAGACGTGAAGTTCGACTGATCGGGGAAAGGGGGCGAGAGGATCTGGGGTGGATGTCTTTGTGTGAAGCGGAAAAATCGGAAGGATATCGTTCCAAATGAACGATATCCTTTTTTACTTTGCTTGCTTTCTAAAAAGTCGTCGATGCTTAATCGTATCCGCCGTTCGGTATTTGTTTTTCGCAGCAGATGCCCCTGCCCAGCGGGGGCACCCGCGGCCGCGCGGCCGACGCATTCGCGCCACGGCGCGCGCCTTTATTGGGGGCTGTCTTTGCCACATGCCCCGCGCGCCTCGCCTAAGTAGCGAAATACGCCATTTCAACGGGTAGTTGAAACGGGATTTCGCAGGCGCGCGGCCAAATCCGGTTTTGGCTGATTCGGGCCGGAGCCAGCGGAGCGGTCGCCCGAGCAAGCGAGGAACGCGGCCCTCCGCTGGCTTCGGCCCGTCATGGTGAGATCTTGGAGAAATTTTGCTGATGCAAGAGCCAAACCGAGATGAAATTCCCGTGAGTGCCGGCTGCGGTGGATTTTTCCGAGGCACCGGATTGCCGCCAGCAAGGGTGCAATCGAGCCTTGCGAGAAATTGCGTCCCGCCGCGGGGGATGGCGGCGATCCGCGCGCCTTGCAGGCGCGGTTCATTGTGAAGAATGAATACGTTCTTGCCTATTGCGATTCGCGCGCGGTTGTCGGTAATGCGGCACTGCCTAAAAGAAATCGGGGGATTGCCAAGGGGGCGTAGCCTTCTTGGATGCGTTTTTTGCATCCTTTTTGGGGCATACCAAAAAGGATGAGCCTCCGCGGCTTGAGCGGATTAGAGGGAATACATCGACTTTCCCCGAGAGGGAGATTTCTCCCGGTGGAAACAGGTGTTTTCGATCAGGAGGCCTAAACTGACAGCCAGCCTGCAGGCAACCGCGACTCTTCGAGTCGCCGGCCTCGGAGCGGGGCGAACGCCACAGGCGGGTGCCGGGGGCGCGCGCCCGAGGACGAAGTTTTCTTGAAAATGCATTTCACCCGGCAGGCCCGGAACCGGCAGGCCAATAAAACGGCCGATCGGCCCCTCTCCCTATTCCTGGAGGCAACGCAACTGAAAACCGTACGCACGGTAGTTGCTGTAATTTGGGCTGACACCGACGCAACTGAAAAGCAAATAGTAGGCGCCAATACTACCCGACGGAATAGACGACCAGCTATACCCGTTGTAGCCGACGTACCACAACGCACCAATCCCGTAGTGGCGACGCCCCGGAGCCGGGTTTTCTCAACCGAATGGCCCGATTCGAGTGCCAAGCTTTCTCGATCGGCAGGCCAGTAAAACACCCAGTGGGTGCTCTCCCTATTCCTGGAGGCAACGCGTCTGAAAACCGTACGTACGGTAGTTGCTGCCATTCGGGTAGACACCACCGCAATTGAAGCCCAAGTAGTAGCTATTGCTGCCTGAGGCAGACGACGCCAGCTGTATCCGCTGTGGCCGACGAGATACAACGTCTCGTAGTACGGGTGGCGGAAGCCCGGAGCCGGGTAAAACAAAAAGCGCCGCCGAGCACTCCAACTGATCCTGTCGGGCGAGAAAGTCCGATTCGTCTGCCGAGCGGCCTTGTTGTTTCTCGGAAGCGGTAGAGATGGGGTGAATAAAAGAAAAGGTATCGCTCCGAACGGACGATACCTCATATCGAATCGTGTTGCTATGTGATTTGACGGAGACCTATTTGAATAACTCTTCGAGCGCCGCCACCACCTGGTCCGGATCCGGATCGAGCGGGAAGATCCGATGCGGCTTGAGATACCACAACTCTTTCCCCCGCTGGAAACACTCTTCGCCGCCACCGGTAACGTTGAGCATGACGATCTTTTCCGGCTCGATCCGCCCCTCCTCGACCGCCCGGATCAGCGTCGCCAACGCGACTCCTGCCGCCGAGTAGATATCTACGCCTTCCAGTTCCTCGAACAACCGCCGAGCCTCGCGCGCCTCTTCGTTCGTCGCCACCAGGATATCCCCACCCGTGGCCTTGAGGGCATCGTACAGGCCGCCGCAAATCCCGTACGGCGGTTTCCGATTCGAGAGCACCTTCGCGTCAATCGCCTCGGCATCGGCCCGCGCCTGGTCGGCATCGTAAGGCAGCATCTCCCGACTCCCCGCCCGCCAAGCCTCGTACATCGGCACGAACGGCACGTTCTGCGACACCATGAGCCGCATCGTCTTATTCCCGAACCGGCCGTCTTCGACGAGCCGTTGATTGGCTTCCCAAGCCGCGATCGCCCCCGTGCCGCTCCCCACCGCCTGGAAATAGTAGTCCGGAATCTCGCCGATCGTCGTTACGGCCGACAGTACGGTGGTCCCCATTCCGTCCCTCCGCGCCACATTTTTGGCTCCCCCCTCGGCATAGAAGCGCGGCGAGCGCAACGCCATGTCGCTCAGCCTGATCGCATCGAAATAGTCCCCGCCGCTTTTCGGTGCGATCAATTTGACGCACGGATCCAACGGCTCCTCGAACCACAGCGCACCGATATTGTCCTCCGGCACCGAAAGCAGCAACGGAATCTTATTATCCGAGCAAACTTTCGCAAACGCCCGCGCCGTATTCCCCGCCGACGCCACCACCAGCACCCGCTGTTCATCTTCGGCCCTCCGCGCGCACACATTGTAAGCCTCCGTCTCCTTGAACGAGCAGGTGGTCATCCCCGCCCCGATTTTCGGAAAATAGCCGCTGAAAGTGATATAAAGGTTCTTCAGGCCGAGTTTTTCAGCGAGTCCGACGCTTTTATAGGTAACCGGCGCATGGCTTCCGCGGAGCATCCGCCGAATGGGCAACCAGTCGCAAAAGCGGTAGATTCCGTAGGTTTCATCCCGCACGTCGAGCTGTTTGGCCGCATACCGGGTCCGCACGAGTGTCGGTCCTTCTGCTCGAGGGTCTTCGAGCGTCCAGCCTTCGTCTTCAAATTCGCGGCCCGAAGCCACATTGGTCAAGGTGTAACGAGTGGGTTTGAAATTCTCCATTCCGTGTTTCGATTCGCTGTTTGCCGACATGTCGATAGTTTTTAGATCTACAAGTCGGGCGGTTTAGTTTGACGTCGGCAAAGGTACGAAAAACCGAACCGGTCCAAATGGGTATTTATACCCATATCCGCCGACTGTTTCGGAATTTGCGTGTCGGTGTTGAGGACCTCGGGTGGTTTTTCTTTGTGAGTTCGTTTTCCCCAGGCGTGCGGTTTGAGAACAATGGGGTAGACACAGCCTGGTTCGTGTGCCGAGCGGCTCCGTTGTCTCCATAGTATAGGGGAACAACGGTAGGCTCATGGTGAAGAAGGCTCGGGTTTCAGGATCTACAAACTCAATGGCGAAACCGTTATCTCAGATCGCTCGGGCAGAGTTTCGCTTCGCATTTTGCTCTGGGTGGAATCGGAATTATTCTTTGTGATCGCAATACGGGCGAAATTTATTCGTTTCACGAATCGTTGTGTCGTGTGTCGACCTTTTCCGGACCGGACCCTGCGGATCGAGCGTTCGGATAATTCCGAGAATATTCTTAATTTTGTAAGATTTAATGTTTGACCAATCCCTGCGCATGGATTCCTCGCAATCGTCTTCATATTACACCCTTTACCACTACTTCAGGGAGCAGTTCGTGCTGCCTCTGCGCCAGTGGTTGTACCGCTTCGTGCGGACCGTACTGTTGGTCTTTATCGTCGCTTCGGTGGGGAACTTCGTCTTCTCTTACTTCTTCTATACGCCGAAGATGCACCGCCTGCAGGAACAGAACGAAGCCATCGTCCGCAAGTATCAACAACTCGAACAGCGGGTCGATGCGTCGCTGGCGCGTCTGACAGAGCTGCGCGAACGGGATCATGCCGTTTATCGGGCCATATTCTCGACCGATACGCTCGATATTCCGGGCGTTTATACTCCGTATTCGGCCGAGAAATATGCCGATGCGGGTTATGGCCGCTATGCGCCGCTGATGACTCAGGTGTGGGAGAAGATGGATGCGCTGGGGCGGCAGCTCTATCTGCAGTCGCTCTCGTACGACGAGATCGAACGACTGGCGGTGGACAAGGACCTGATGGCCGAAGTGGTGCCGGCGATCATGCCGATCGATAAGAATATGTTACGCGGCGATATCGGAGCTTTCGGGATGCGGATGCACCCGATTTTGAAACGGTATATCGGTCATGAGGGGATCGATATGGGGGCGCCGACCGGAACCCCGGTCTATGCGACGGGGACGGGGCTGGTGGCCGACCAGAGGCCGCAGACCGGATACGGGATTCAGATCGTGATCGACCACGGGTTCGGTTATCGGACTCGATACGCCCACCTGAGCAAGAACTTAGTGAAGCCGGGACAGCTGGTCAAGCGGGGCGAAAAGATCGGCGAGGTGGGGAGTACGGGGCGGTCGACGGGGCCGCACTTGCATTACGAAGTGATCTATCGCGGGAAACCGGTCAATCCGATCAACTACATCAGTCGCGACATGAGCGAAGAGGAGTTCCGCGCCATTACCGAATCGGCCAAGGCCACAACCTATGAATTGAATGAGTAAGCGCGACAGAGATACGACGAACGCAGGGGGCGGTATCCGACGGAAGAGCCGCTATTCGCAATGGATGAAATGGGGGTTCCGTTTCCTGAGCGGTTTCGCGGTGGCGGTGGTCTATTTCATCGTCTTTTCGCTCTTTTTCGACACCCCGATCGAACACGAACTCAAGAAGAGCACGCGGCGGATCGAAGAGGAGTACCGCAAGCTCGAGCAGCGATACGATACGTTGCAACAGGTGCTCGACAATGTGGCGGAACGGGATCGGAGCGTGTATAAGATCCTGTTCGAGGCTGAGCCGACGTTGGCCGCCCACGAAGACCGGGCGCGGAGGCAGGATTTCCGGGCGCGGCTCGAACGGATGTCGAATCGCGAACTCGGTCTGTGGTTCGACCGACAGCTCGGGCGGTTGTACCAACGGGTGTCGAACTACGGGGCGACGGTCGAGGCCGAAAAGGAACGCGTGGCGGGGGATTTGCAGCGCGCCCTTTCGATTCCGGCTATCCAGCCGGTGGACAATCGTATTTTGACGTTGTTGACCGCTTCGTTCGGCGAGCGGGTACACCCGTTTTTCAAGACCATGACGCAGCATGACGGGGTCGACTATTCGGTGCCCACCGGGACGGCGGTTTTTGCCACGGCGGACGGGACGGTGCGTAGCTTGCAGACGCGCGGGCAGACTTCGGGGCTAAGCCTCGTGATCGACCATGAGAATGGGTACGAGACGGTCTATTCGCACTTGGACAAGGTGGTGGCTATGCCGGGGCGGCGGGTGAATCGGGGAGATATTATCGCGTTTTCAGGGAACTCGGGGCTTTCGTTTGCGCCGCATTTGCACTACGAGGTTCGGTACAAAGGGAAGGCGGTCGATCCGGTGAACTATTTCTTTATGGAGCTGGATATGCCGCGGATGCGACGATTGAAGGAGATTTCGGGGATGGGGATGCAGTCGTTCGATTAGCGGTTTTTCTCGGGAGGGGATGGCTTGATAACTGCGCGTGGGGATAACGATTGCGCTTTCTTCGGGTTCTGTAGGGTTGGGGTTTTTGCTGTCGGATGCCTAAGTGAAGCGTCTTTTGTTTGTTTTTGGCGGTAGTTATAGCGATGCTTAGCATCGGACGCGTTGCGTCTTTTACTTGGGTTTTCACAGCCTTATAGTTGCCCGCCGCGGGCACGCGGGGCCGCGCGGCCTGAGCGCGTCTGACACGGTTTCCGTCGCCCGCCCGCTTAAGAGGGGAATTACGTTCGGTTTATGAGAATAAACCGAACAGAAATTCCCGCGGGCGACGGTTAAAGAACGCGCGCCCCGCCTAAAGAGCCGGATTGATACAGAAAAACGGATAGTTTTTCTGTATCAATCCGGCAGGCGCGCGAGCGGAGAACGTTGTTGGGGAGAATATTCCGCGCGCGACAGCTGGAGTAGGAAATCGTTCAAAAGCGTGAATCGCTTTTGAACAAGATTTCCGCCAGCGCGCGGCCAGAACCTGTTTTTAGAATGTTATAGCGATACGCAGTATCGCTCGTCCCGCCGGGGGACGCACCGCGTCTTTTGCTTGGTTTTTTTTCGCCTTATTAGGCCGCCCGCGCAGGGCAGTCGGACACGGTTTCCCGTCGCCCGCCCGCATAAGAGGGGAATTTTACTCGTTTTGCGAGAGCAAAATCGAGATGAAATTCCCGCGAGCGACGCGCGGAGAATGTTTTCAGGACAGCCGCTTGGCGGAGCCTATCTGAGCAAACTCCAACCTTCGAGTGCCGAGCGGCCCCGGATTGCCGCCAGCAAGGGCGCAATCGAGCATAGCGAGAAAGTTGCGTCCCGCCGGGGGAGGCGGCGATCCGCGCAATCTACGATTGCGGTTTTTGGCGATGCTTCGACTGTCAAAAGAGAAAGGGGGGATTGCCAAGGGGGCATAGCCTCCTTGGATGCGTTTTTTGCATCCTTTTTGGGGCATACCAAAAAGGATGAGCCTCCGCGGCTCGAGCGGATTAGAGGGAATGCGCCGACTTTCCCCGAGAGGGGCGCGCCCGAGCGACGAAGTTTTCTTGCAAACGCACTTCGCCCGTCAGGCCCGGAACCGGCAGGCCGATAAAAATCCGCGCCGGCTCCGGGCTTCCGCCACCGCGGTTCAGGTACGTTGTTTTACCTTGGCCGAGACGGATACAATTGGGCGTCTTCAATTCCTGCAGGAAACATTACGGCCTATGGCTTATATTTCCATTGCGACGTAAACTATTCGAATGGTGGCCACTACCGTTCGCACGGTTTTCAGTTGCGTTGCCTCCAGGAATAGGGAGAGGACCGAGCGCGGCGGGTAGAGCGGCTGGCGGCTGGAAAATTAAGGATAGGTTTTTCTGCGAATAAAACTTTCTGCCGAATAAATATAGAAACACGAAACGTATGAAGATTGCAGGACAGGTATTTTGTTTTGTCGTGGCGATGGCTGCGGTCGGGATAGGGCAGGCGGCCGGAAAGGGATACGGTGCCGAGTATTATCGGTCGCCCGTCGGATTCGCCATCACGTTGGCCGGGAATGTGGGCGAGATCCGTTCCAATCACTTTCATACCGGGATGGATATCAAAGCGTTGCAGGGAGTCGGGAGTCCGATCTATGCCGTAGCGGACGGTTATGTTTCGCGGGTGGGGGTTTCGCCCACCGGTTACGGGCATGTGTTGTACGTAACGCACCCGAACGGCGAGACCTCGGTTTACGGACATCTGAACGCTTTTGCGCCTCAGATCGCCCGGTGGGTGCGGGAACAGCAGTATGCCAAGCGGTCGTTCCGTGTCGACCTCTATCCCGATAAAGGGCAATTCCCGGTGCAGAAAGGCGAGCGGATCGCTTTTCTCGGGAATACGGGTTCTTCGGGCGGTCCGCACCTCCATTTCGAGATTCGCGACGCACAGGGACGACCGCGGAACCTGGTGGCCGAAGGGGTCTTCAAGGTGGCGGATCGGGTGCCGCCGGTGGTGAGTCGGATCTTGTTGTACGAGGTGGATTCGGCGATGGGGGTGCCGTACCGGACGCTGCGGCGGAGCGTGGCGGTGAGAACACAGGCCGATGGAACCGCCGTGCCGGAGGATTCGGTACTGCGCCTCGGGCGGAGAGGATACCTGGCTTATGAAGTGATCGACTACAAGGACGGCAAATCGAATACGATGGGGATCTATGCGCTGGAGCAGCGGGTGGACGGGGTTCCGAACTTTCGGTTTGCGCTCGACCGTTTGAATTTTGCGACGAACGGATATGTCAACGCTTTCGTCGATTTCGCCGAGAACCGACGCGCGAAACGGACTTCGGTGCTTCGGGCTTACGTGTCGCCGCATAACCGGCTGGCGGTTTACGGTGTGGCGCGCGATGGGGCGGACGGGATGATCGACCTGTCGGCTTCAGAGGCGGTTGGCGGTCGGCGGATCGAGACGATTTTTACGGACGATGCCGGGAATCGGACCACGCTGGCGTTCCGGGTGGAGCGCGATACAGAGACCTGCGCCGAGGCTGCGGTGCCGCAGGGCGAGGCGGTGTCGTGGACGACCGGAAAGACATTTCGGGTGCCGGGGGGTGAGATCTCGATTCCGGGCGGGGCGTTGTACGAGTCGATGATCCTGCGGGCGGAGCGGGATACGGTGTGCGGCAGGCCGGTGGTCCGGGCGGGGTCGTCGGACGTGCCGCTGCACCGGGCGGCGACGGTGGCTTTGGCGCCGGACAGTGTTCCGGCGCGGTTGCGTTCGAAGACGCTTGTGGTGGCTGTTGACGACGAGGGGCGGATCGGTAGCGTGGGAGGACGCTGGGAGGCGGCGTCGGGACGGGTGGTGGCATCGGTCAAACGGCTCGGATGTTTTGCCGTGGCGATCGACACGCTCGCGCCGGTGATCCGGGCGACCCGTGCCGCCGGAGTGCAGATTCCGGCGGGGCAGACCGTGCGCTGGACGGCGACGGACGATCTGTCGGGGATCGTTTATTACGCGCTGTCGGTGGACGGGCAGTGGGAGCTGGTGGCTTGGGATCCGAAGAGTCGGACGCTGGAACACACGCCGGTGCGAGGGACGACGGCGCGGAGGCATAACGTCGTGCTGACGGTGGGCGACGCGAAGGGAAACTCGAAAACTTGGAAAGGAACTTATATATGGTAGCGGGACAAGGACCGATTATCGAGGTTTGCGCCAATTCGGCGGCGAGCTGTGTGGCGGCGGAGCAGGGGGGTGCGGCTCGGGTGGAGCTGTGTGCGGGGATTCCGGAGGGGGGGACCACCCCGAGCTATGGCGAGATGGTTACGGCCCGTCGGGCGATCGGGATTCAGCTGAACGTGATTATCCGGCCGCGGGGGGGCGATTTTCTCTACACGCCGGCCGAGGTGCAGACGATGTTGCTCGACATCGAGGCGGCCAAGGCGGCGGGGGCGGACGGAGTGGTTTTCGGGTGCCTGCGGGCCAACGGGACGATCGACGAGGAACGGAACCGAGAGCTAATGCAGGCGGCGGGTGGGCTGTCCACTACGTTCCACCGGGCGTTCGACGTCTGTCGCGATCCGTTCGAGGCGCTGGAGGAGATCATTGCGCTGGGGTTCGACCGCATCCTGACTTCGGGAC
>JAIDFC010000187.1 GCA_029054535.1 Rikenella sp.
ATCCTTTTTGGTATGCCCCAAAAAGGATGCAAAAAACGCATCCAAGGGGACTCACGCCCCCTTGGCAATCCCCCCTTATCTCTCTTTCGGCAGTCGACGCATCGCCAACAACCGCGCCTGCAAGGCGTGCGGGCCAGTCGTTATCACACGCGAAGATCTTCCGTGATCTCACCATGACGGGCCGGAGCTTCGCCCCACTAAGGCCCGCTACTTTCTCGCTGACACTCGGCGGGCCTCGCAACCTCCGACCCGTTTTCAGTTCGAGAGAAACCGCGACCTCCGGTCGCGCGGATCGCCGCCACCCCCAGCGGCGGGACGCAACTTTTCGCTAGGCTCGATTGCGCCCTTGCTGGCGGAAATCCGAAACCTCGGGAAAATCCACCTCTGCCGTCGCACACCTTACTCCAAGATCTCCCTATGACGGGCCGAAGCCACCCCAAGCGACGGGCTGCAAGCATCCCGCGCTGGCTCCGACCTTTTTCAACTTGAGAGAAACCGCGATCGTAGATCGCTCGGCCCACAGCCCTCCCCCTGCGGAGGGCCGGTGCCGCTCGGCACTCGAAAACTGGAGTTTGCCCGGAACACTTCCGCCGGCGTCGGTCGATCTACAAGCCGAATCGCACCGATAATCGGTACCCACGGGAATCCTTTGCGATCTCACCATGTCGGGCCGAAGCCACCCCGGGCGGAGGGCCGCGTTCCTCGCATGCTCGGGCGACCACTCCGCTGGCGCCGGCCCTTCTTATTCCCAAGCCGGGTTTGGCCGTGCGCCGAGCGATTCAGTCTGAGCCGCCATGAACCGCACCCGCAGCGCGGTCCGGCGCCACTCCCCGGCGACGGACGCAACTTCTCGCGGTGCTCGATTGCGCCCGCGCTGGCGCCAAACCGAGGCCGCTCGACACTCGAAAATTGGCCCTTGTTTCGCCCGAATCGCGACGCCTCCGCTGGCTTTGTCCACGCGCCGGCGAAATCATTCTCGATAAACTCTCCGTTTATCGAGTGATTTCGCTCTTTAGGCGTGGCGCGCGAGGCTGACTAAGACCGAAAGAACCCAAGTAAAACACCCAACGGGTGCGACTGCGCTCCCGCGCGGGGCCGCCAAACAAGGTTGAGAAAACCCTAGCAAAAGCCCCAACGGGGACCCGCGGTGGGCGGGCAAACCGAGCAGCGTTCCGAGAGCAGAGACCGCCCGCGGGCTATGCCGAGGTAGCGCGAGGAAGACGGAGTCAAACTACGTTTTGCTTGACCGTTCTAAAAACAGTCTCCGGCCGCGCGCCGGCCGAAAAGAAACCAGAAACGGACACCACCAATACCCCCGAAAAGAGAAAAATTTCCGTAATTTTGCGACATGCGCGAAGCGATCACCCGGATAGCCGATTTTTTTTACCTGAAACCCCTGCGTCGGTTCGTCCCGCAGGAGACTTTCCGATACGCTTTCGTCGGCGGACTGAACCTTCTGTTCAACATGGTTCTTTACTGGTTCTGCTTCCACTTCGTACTCCGGAAACAAGACACCGACCTCTTCGGAATCGCGGTCGTTTCGGCACCGATCCTCGCGTTTCTGATTACGTTCGTCATCACGTTTTTCAGCGGATTTTACCTGGCCCGAAACGTCGCGTTCGGACGCTCCGAAGTGCGTGGAGGGAAACAACTCTTCCGGTATGCACAAGTCGTGGCCGTGAACGTCGCGATCAACTACTTCGGACTGAAACTGCTGATCGAAGTTTGCGGATTCTATCCCTCACCGTCGTATGCTGTGATCCAAGTCATCACAACCGTCTTCAGCTACCTGGCGCAACGCTACTACACGTTCCGAACCCACCGGTGCTCTTAGCCAAAGCCTCAGAGCGAACTTTTCAGCTTCTCCAGCCCGGCCCGCAGGAGCGGACTCCCCGCGAAACGGACCTCGAACTCCTCCGAAGTCATTGCCCGCCACGCTTCGAACGTGATCCCGAGCCGATCCGGAACCGCCTCCAATCCGGCGTTCGGAGGCATCATCGGCATCCCATCCCGGTTGTTGTACGGACAAACCTCCAAACAGCGGTCGCAACCGAAGATCCGACCATCCAACGCCTTGCGAAACCCCGCCTCGACCGGTTCGCTTCGTTCGATCGTCTGGTAGGCGAGGCAACGACCCGCATCCACCGTCAACGGGGCGACAATCGCTCCTGTGGGACAAGCCTCCAGGCACCGGCGACAAGTCCCGCAACCGTTCGGCAACGGTTCCGACAGCTCGTAACCCTCCGGTAACGCTGCATCCAACAACAACAAACCGATCAAAGTCATGCTGCCCAGCTCAGGATGCACGAGCATCGAACTGCGCCCGATCCATCCCAACCCGGCCCGAACGGCCCATGCTCGCTCAAACGCGGGCGCGCTGTCCACCACGGCCCGGCCACGGGCCTCGCGGAAACCGTCGTAGCTCCGAACGGCGGCAAGCAACTGCCTCAGATTGCGTTTCAAAATATCGTGATAATCGTCCCCCCAGGCAAACCGGGCGATACGAGGCACCCCGTCCGGTTGGCGAACGGCGGCCGGACGACAGTACGAGGTCAACGTAACGACCACGCTCCGCACATCGGGAAACAACCGCCTCAAATCATGCCGATAGTCCGCCGACCGTTCCAAATACCCGAGTCCGGCCCCATACCCGGCAGCCAGCCACCGCCCGAAACGATCTCGCTCCTCGTCCAGCAGATCGAACGGAACGATCCCGACGGCCGAAAATCCGCACCGTTCGTATTCTCGTTCAACAATCTCGGACAATCCGTACATTTTTCATCTATTTTTTCCCGCGTTGAGTTATGCGCGTTTCTGGAATCTATCCCCTCTCACTTCCGCGCGCTTTTCTCGCGATTCCCTCCCATTTTTCTCGCCCGATAGGTCTGGCTGAGGGGCCCAGCGAAAACGCGTATCGGAGCCAGCGCAGGCGCAAGTGAGCTTGGCGAACGTTACGCCCCGTCGCTTGGGGTGGCTCCGAGCCTTTTTTACGCTGCAATCAACCGCGCCGAAGGCGCCCGGGCCGGAGGTAGTTGCAAAACAATCTTTGCCCGTCGCCCGGGGGAATTTCATCTCGGTTTTGTTCTTGCGTCAGCGAAATTTCTCCACGATCTCACCTTGACGGGCGAAGCCACCCCGGGCGGAGGACTGCAACACTCGCTGCGCTCATGTGCGTCTCCGCTGGCTTCGGCCCGAATCAGCCAAAACCGGATTTGGCCGCGCGCCGGCGGAAATCTTGTTCAAACAACTCCCGTTATTTGAACGATTTCCGAACCTCTGCACTCTTGCTTTGACCACGCACCGGGCGATTCATGAAGATTCGCCGCAAATCGCGATCGCAGATCGCTCGGCCCGTAGCCCTCCCCCTGCGGAGGGCCGAAGTTTCACTACGTTCACTCGTCCGCTCCGCGGGCTGCGGCCCGGTGCAGCTCGGCATACGAGCCGGACCGTATCTACCCTAATAAGACAGAGAGAGCTCAAAATAAAATGCCCGGTGGGCGCGGCGACCGCGGGATTTTCATAAAGATTTCGCCAAGTGCGAAACTTTTGAAATTCCTTCTTAGGCGGGCGGGGTGCCGCTCGGCACTCGAAACGGGCCGTGTCTACCCTACCTGCTTTGACCGCGCGCCGGCGAAATCATTCTCGATAAACTCCTCGTTTATCGAGTGATTTCGCTCTTTAGGCGTGGCGCGCGAAACCTACCAAAAAGAGAAACCGTGTCCGACTGCCCTCAAGCCGGGCGGGCTCCGCGTGCCCGCGGCGGGCAACTATAAGGCTGCGAAAAACCAAGTAAAAGACGCAACGCGTCCGATGCTACGCATCGCTTTACCGTTCTAAACAACAATCTCTGCCCGCGCGCTGGCGGAAATCTTGTTGGAACAATTCTCATTGTTCCAACGATTTCCTACTCCAGCAATCGCGCGCGGGACCGTGTCTGACTGGCCTCAGACCGGCCGGGCCCCGCGTGCTCGCGGTGAGCGGGCGATGCTGCGCATCGCTATAACCGGCACCGAAAATCCACAAAAACGCAGCGGGCGAGCGATACTCCGTATCGCTATTACTAACACAGCCCCCCGCAAAAAACCTAACTAAAGATGTGGCGCATCGCTATATCGTTCGACGACAAAAACCACAAGCTCCCCAACAAACAGGCCTCACCGACACAACCGTCCATAAGCCTCCTGAGCAGCAAACTGCTCCGCCTCCTTCTTCGACCGACCGTCGCCCCACCCCATCCGCTCGCCATCCACCAGCAGCTCCGCCTCGAAATGCGGAGCCAACTCCACGTGGTCCGCACACTCGCGGTTCCGAAAAATCACCGACCGATGCTGTTTCTGTCCCCACTCGATCACCCGACTTTTGAAATCCTTTTCCGTCTGTTCGATCGCCTCCAGATCGACATACTCCGCGAAGATACCGTCGATCAACACCCGATTCGTCATTTCGTAGCCTTGGTCCAGATACAAGGCCCCCACCAACGCCTCGAAAGCATCGCCATAGATGTTGTTTCGGCTGGCGACCAGGCTCGACGGATGCGCCACGATCACCTCCGGGAGCCCCAGTTCGATGGCCACCCGATTCAAAGTCTCTCGACTCACCATCCGCGAGCGCAACTTGCTCAGAAAGCCCTCGTTGGCTTCCGAATAGGCGATGAAGAGCAGTTCCGAAACCACCGCCTCGATCACCGCGTCGCCCAGGAACTCGAGCCTTTCGTTGTTGACTGTCCTCCCTCCGCCGACTCCCACCGACGCCGAGCGATGGACCAACGCCAGTTTATAGAGTTCGACGTTATTCGGCACGATACCGAAGATCCGGTTCAGCAAGGCGTAGTAAGGTCGATCGTCCCGATTCGGCCGACGACGGAAAAGACGGCGCAGATTCATACGCTGCATACGAAAAAGAAAAAGGCCGCCGCACGGTGGATGGTGCGAAACGGCCGGTTAGGAAAATAAGCCCACGCGACCTGACCGCCCCTGAAAACCGAGAGGACAGTCGGCCGATGAGCGAAAAAACGACGATTATTTTACTTTCCGGAAAATCACCGTCGAGTTGTGCCCCCCGAACCCGAACGTGTTGCTCAGCGCACAGTTAATCTCCCTGCGTTGCGCCTTTCCGAGCGTGAGGTTGATCCGCGGATCGATCTGCGGATCGCGTTCCGAGACGTTGATCGTCGGCGGCACGATCCCCTTGTCGATGGCCATGATGCAAGCCAACGCTTCGATCGCCGCAGCGCCGCCCAACAGATGGCCCGTCATCGATTTCGTCGAGCTGATGTTGATGTCGTAGACATGGTCCCCCAAGACCGAAACGATCCCTTTCATCTCCGGCAAGTCTCCCGCCGGAGTCGACGTCCCGTGGGTATTGACGTAGTCGATCTCCTGAGCCGTAATCCCCGCATCTTTCAGTGCTTCGCGCATGGCCAGCATCGCTCCGGCGCCTTCCGGATCCGGCGCGGTGAGATGATAGGCATCGGCGCTCATCCCCCCGCCGATCACTTCGGCATAGATTTTCGCCCCTCTGGCCTTAGCGTGTTCGTACTCTTCCAAGACCAGAGCCCCGGCCCCTTCGCCCATCACGAAACCGTCCCGCCCCGTGTCGTACGGCCGCGACGCCGTAGCCGGATCGTCGTTCCGCGTCGAGAGCGCCTGCATCGCATTGAACCCGCCGATCCCGGCCGGATTGATCGCGGCTTCGGATCCCCCCGACACGATCACATCCGCTTTCCCCCACCGGATGAGGTTCAGCGCGTCGATGAACGCATGATTCGACGACGAGCAAGCCGAAACCGTACAATAGTTCGGTCCGCGGAATCCGTATTTCATCGAGATATGCCCCGCGGCGATATCCGCAATCATCTTCGGAATGAAGAACGGGTTGTATTTCGGCGTTCCGTCGCCTTTGGCATAGTAGACCACTTCGTCGAAAAAAGTCCCGATGCCGCCGATCCCGGAAGCCCAGACCACGCCGACCCGATCCTTGTCGACTCCGTCTACGGTTTTGTTTTCGGCATCGGCCAGCCCGGCATCCTGCACGGCCTCGCGCGCCGCCACCAAGGCGAACTGGGTAAAGCGGTCGTATTTCCGAGCCTCTTTGCGATCGAAATGTTCGTTGGGATCGAAACCTTTGACTTCGCAGGCGAACTGGGTTTTGAATTTGGAAGCGTCGAACAGCGTAATGGTCGCCGCCCCGCTCACCCCGTTTTCGAGGTTGTTGAAGTATTCCGAGATATTATTCCCGATGGGGTTGATGGTTCCGAGACCCGTAACTACTACTCTTCTCACAGTCATGAAAGATTAATGAATGGGGATGATACGCAAATTCGGCGAGCGAGCCGAAAAACCGATGGATTTTTCTCCTCTGCGCGTTCCGCCTTCCGCCGACTCCGCGCCGCACGCTCGTCGGAAAGAGCGGAAGCGGGCCGAGAGAGCAAAAGGCCGAAGACGAAGAGGCGTTGTTTCTCCGAGTCGGTTCGACGAGCCGAGTCCGCCGGAAAAACCGCCGCACACGTCCCCTGTTAGACTCGATAACGAAAAAACTGTTCCGAACGCCCATCTTTCCAATAAGTGTCCGAAACAGTCTCTGTTTATGCGTTTTTCACCGTACGATCGCGTACGTCGTCCGTCAAAAAAAGAATTAGTTTTTCTTGCCTTCGATATAGCTGATAGCATCGCCTACCGTAGCGATTTTTTCAGCGTCTTCGTCCGGAATCGAGATCTCGAATTCTTTTTCGAATTCCATGATGAGTTCGACCGTATCCAGCGAGTCAGCCCCCAGATCATTGGTAAAGCTTGCCGTAGGAACCGCTTCCGAAGCGTCTACGCCGAGTTTGTCTACGATGATTTCGACTACTTTTGAAGAGATGTCTGACATAACGTTCTTGATTTAGAGTTTAACAAATTGTTTTGTACGTAAGTCGGTTTGTTCCGTGTCGAGTTCGGCTTCGTCGGTTGCATGCACCTATCCAAACTCAAGGCAAAAGTATAGTTTTTTTCTGAAAGTCGGGTGCCGGACCGTTTTTTTTTGTACTTTTATTTGCCGTTTTCGACACAATCGACTCATTATGACCAACATAGCAATTTTCGCATCGGGTTCGGGCACCAACGCCGAGGCGATCATGGAACATTTCGCCGCGTCGGACTACGCGCGCGTGGCTCTGCTGCTCTCCAACCGGCCGGACGCTTTCGCCCTGACGCGAGCCGAACGATTCGGCGTACCGACCGCCGTATTCTCGCGCGACGACTTTCGGGATCCGAACGGAAGCGTGGCATCGTTATTGCAAGAACACCGCATCGACTTCATCGTTCTGGCCGGATTCCTCTGGCTCGTGCCCGCGCACCTCACCGCGGCATACGCCGGACGCATCGTCAACATACACCCCGCACTCCTGCCCAAATTCGGAGGTAAGGGAATGTACGGCGAACACGTACACCGAGCGGTGATCGAGGCGGGAGAACCGACCTCCGGCATCACGATCCACTGGGTCAACGAGCGATACGACAGCGGCGACACGATCTTCCAGGCTTCGGTCGCGGTAGAGCCGAACGACACGCCGGATTCGCTCGCCGCGAAAATCCACACCCTCGAACACAGGCACTTCCCTGCGGTCATCGAAGACACCATACGCAACCTAAAATTATAGAACTCTGTTCTTGAGAGAACGGTTTCGAGGCGGTTTCCTTTGGGCTGGTTTGAGGGTACTGTTCCCTTTGTTCACAAAAAGAAAACCGGAAAACCGAGCATCGTAGCGAGAGCAGGGCCATTTATAGACTATGCCGAGGCAGCGCAAAGAAACCGTTAGGTAAAAAGACTTTCGGCAAGCCATTCGGAGTAACCTAAACCACGTCCATAGGGCGTGCAAAAGACATAGTTCCGAGTTCGATCATTCCGGTTCGAAGAGCCGGGCGGGCCGGACGCCCGGGAGGCTGTTTCAAAACATTCTTTGTGCGTCGCCCGCGGGAATTTCATAAAGATTTCGCCAAGAGCGAAACTTTTGAAATTCCTACTTAGGCGGGCGGGCGACGGAAAACCGTGTCAGATTGCCCTGCGCGGGCGGCCTAATAAGGCTGCGAAAAACCAAGCAAAAGACGCTGTGCGTCCCCCGGCGGGACGGGCGATGCTACGCATCGCTATAACGTTCTAAGAACAGTTTCTGACCGCGCGCCTGCGAAATCCATCCGTTTCAACTACCCGTTGAAACGGAGTATTTCGCTACTTAGGCGAGGCGCGCGGGAATCTTCTCAAAGAGAACCCACGCAAAACACCCAACGGGTGCGTCGCCCGCGGGAATTTCTTCTCGGTTTTGCTTCCGCAAAACGAGTGAAATTCCCCTTTAAAGCGGGCGGGCGACGGAACCGTGTTCGACTGGCCTCGGGCCGGCCGGGCCCCGCCAAATAAGGCTGAGAGAACCCTAGTAAAAGCCCCAACGGGGCCCCGCGGTGGGCAGTGGGCTGCCGGAGTCAAGAGCACTTCGCAAAAACCCAACAAAAACCGCCGGGCGGACGAACTGCGTATCGCTAATCATGATTCACAAAGGAAACGACACCGTACGGTGTCATTGAAAAATCTTAGATTATATTTTTGTTATGCATATAGTATCTTCGATATTGCGCCGGAACCTGTTGCAACACGACCCGATCAGCGTGGAAGGCGTCGGGACGCTGCACACGACCTTGCGGAACGCCCGTCTTTTGGCCGGTCAGCGTTTGGAGCCGCCGAGACGGATGCCCGAGCTATCGGCGACCGAGGCCGGCGACCTGCCGTTGACCGAGATCGTCGCGGCCGAGCTGTCGATCGGGTATTCGGAGGCCGAGGAGCTATGCAGGGCTTGGCAGGAAGAGGCTTATCGGGCTGCCGAACAGGCCGGATTGCCGTCCGGCGCCCTGTTGATCGAAGGTTTGGGGACCATCCGTTACGACCGCCGGGAGGGAGGCGGATTGATATTCGTAGCCTCGCCGGAGCTGTTGGAGATGCTCAACCCGCTGCCGGCCGAGCCGCTGGTGGTTCCGACCGCGACACGGCGACTCGGAAGCGGGAGCGGCGCCGGACAGCCGTCGCGCCGACGCCTCCGGGGGACGCGGGGACGGAATCCCCACCACTATACCGTTTCCGTACTGGCCATAGCGGTCGCACTGACTGCAGTCGGTTACGTAGCCTACTACCTCTGGACCCACACCGATCTGTTCCTGGCGCTGCTGAACGACTGATCCGTCTGTTTTCGGCGCGAAAATTGCCGATTATCGAACAAAACCTTGTCCATTTCCCCGGAAAAACCTTAACTTAGGGGAATCAAACTCTTAACCACAAGACGCTATGTTCCCGATACTGAAAGACTCGCCGCTGTTCCAGGGTCTGGACCAGCCGACCATCGAAGCGCTGCTCGAACGCGCTTCGTACACGACCGCGACGTTCGATGCCGACGCCTGCATCGCCCGTCGAGACACGGCCTATTCGGGCCTGATGGTCATCCTGCGCGGATCGGTGCGGGGCGAAGTTACGGACGCCGCCGGACACCGACGCACGATCGACAACATCGCCGCTCCGCAACTCATCGCTCCGGCCTTTCTGTTCGGCGGGTACAACCGGCTGCCGATCGACGTCGTGGCCAACGAAGACGGAACCGAGATCCTGACCCTCCACCGCGGCGGACTCTTCGAGATGATGCAGGACAACACGATCGTCCTCTCGAACTTCATCGACATCATCTCGAACCGGGCCAACTTCTTCTCGCGGAAGATCTACGCGCTGTCGGTCCTGATGCTCACCGAGAAAGTAGCCGCCCTGCTGCTGTCCGCCGCGCCGACCGACACCGACACCGTGCCGATGGACAAAACCCGGATGGCCGACGAACTGAACATCACGCGCAACGCCCTGGAACAGACCCTCGCCGAACTGGCCAAGAAACGCCTGATCGAACTCTCCGAAACACAGATCATCATTCTGAATCGGACGGGACTCGAATCGATGGTCGCGCCTCAATAACGAATCGCGCATAACGAACAAATATATGACCGTATCGATCATCGTCGCCGTGGCGGAAAACGGCATCATCGGAAACAACGGACAGATGCCGTGGCACATCAGCGAAGACCTCAAACGCTTCAAACGGATCACCACGGGACATCCGGTGGTGATGGGACGGAAGACATTCGAGTCGCTCGGCAACCGACCGCTACCGAACCGGACCAACGTGGTGATCAGCCGTAATCCTGACTTCGCCGTGCCGACCGGGGTCGTACTCGCCGAGTCGCTGGACGTTCTCGACCGGTTCGGCGCCTCGGACGAGGAGGTCTTCATCATCGGCGGAGGCGAAATCTACCGTCAAGCCTTGCCGATGGCCGACAAACTCTACCTCACCCGCATCGCGGCACGGCCGCAAGGGGATACCCACTTCCCGGAGATCGACCCGACGCAATGGCGCATCCTTTTTCGCGAAGCGCACCCGGCTTCGCCGGATGGCTCTGTCCCGGCTTTCGAATTTATCGATTACGAACGTATCGATTAAATCGTTCTTTTTTCTATAACCCGTGTTTGGCTACCGTATGGAACTGCCGCTTTCTTGAAAGAAAGCGGCACCAAAGAACTTCCAACAGCTACGCTATGCCTTAGGCTCCGCAATCTAATGCTCTGGCCCACGGTGTTGGGCCGGGGTTCTTTTAGGCGCGCCCTAAGGTTTAGCTCACATCAAGGGCGCGCTCAAAAAGAATCCCTCGGCCCCATT
>JAIDFC010000188.1 GCA_029054535.1 Rikenella sp.
AACAAACCGCGCCTGCAAGGCGCGCGGGACGGCCGCCGCCCATCGGCCGGGCCCGCAACTCGACGGCGCTCGTTGCGTTTCCGCCGGGCGACCGACCCGATGCAGCTCGGCACTCGAAAACTGGACTTTGTTCTGCAAGCCACCGCAGGCGGCTCCCAAGCCCCAATCGTAATTGTCCGCGCGCTGGCGGAAATCCTGTTCAAAAGCGATTCGTGCTTTTGAACGATTTCAGTCGCGCGCGGGATATTCTTCCAACAACGTTCTTTGATCGCGCGCCTGCCGGAAAAGAAACCGTGTTGGACTGCCCTGCGTGGGCTGCCTAATAAGGCGAAGAAAACCCAAGCAAAAGACGCTGTGCGTCCCCCGGCGGGACGGGCGATACTGCGTATCGCTTTACCGTTCTAAAAACATTCTTTGCCCGCGGCGGGCTTGCGAAACTTCGTTTCGCCTGGGCTATCCAGTCGTAAAAGCTCCCGCAAAATCCGCTGGGCAAGCATGCTGCGCATCGTTATATCATACCTGTTGCTGCGGTTCTTCTCAAAAAGAGCAGTCCCCGAAGCTAAAGAACAGTTCCCGAAAAATAGAACGGATAAAAAATACTTATCTTTACAGACATGAAGTACAGTATAGGATTGTCGTTGGTTTCGCGTGTCGGGAGCAAGCAGATGCGCCGGTTGTTGGGAGCGTTCGGGAGTTCGGAGGCGGTGATGAGCGCCGATGTCGAGACCTTGATAGAGGTCGGCGTTTCGTTGCGTATGGCGCAGGAGATCGCCGGCGGAGAGACGCTGGCTCGGGCGCAGAGCATTCTGGATCTTTGCGAACGGAGCGGCGTTCGGGTATTGACGATCGGGATGCCCGATTTCCCGAACGCTTTTGCGGAGTGTCCGGACGCGCCGTGCGTACTCTACGTCCGAGGATCCGTCGATTTCAATAGCGGGAGGTGGCTTTCGGTGGTCGGGACCCGAAATGCGACTCAGAACGGGATCCTGGCGGCGGGTCGGGTGGTCCGGGATGTGGCGATGCAGTATCCGGATGCGGTGATTGTCAGCGGTCTGGCCTTCGGGATCGACAAGGCGGCACACAGTGCGGCGTTGCAGTATCGGCTCAAGACCGTGGCGGTGATGGCCGGTTGGGTGGACGACATTGTGCCGCGGAGTCATTACTATTTGGCGCGTCAGATTCTCGAAGCGGGCGGAGCGATCGTTTCGGACATGCCGCCGGGAACGGTGATCGATCGCGGCAATTTCCTGAGTCGGAATCGGTTGGTGGCGGGACTGAGCGAGGCGACGATCGTGGTCGAGTCGGCGGCGAGGGGAGGGTCGCTGGTTACGGCCGACATTGCGGTGAGTTACGGGAAGGAGTTGTTCGCGCTACCGGGTCCGATCGACGAGCCGATGTGCGAGGGAACCAATATGTTGATTCGCTCCAACAAGGCGATCATGTACCAGAGTGTCGAGGATGTGGCGTTGGCGTTGGGTTGGCAGCGGTCGGGACGGGTCACGGAGCCGGTTCTGACCGCGCTGGCGCCGAAACTGAAGCGGGCGTACGACGCTTTTCCGCTCGGGGCGAGACTCGATGCCGAAACGTTGGCCGAGCTTTGGGAGGTTCCGCTCTGGGAGGCGTCGAGTATCGTGGGGCAGCTGCGTGCCAAAGGACTCTTGGCGGTGGATCCGTACAAGTGTTATTATAAGATTTGATTTCGCCGGTCTGGCGTTTTTTGTGGGCTTCCTCAGTGCGGTTATGTGCCTACTGCGGGGCTTGTTGGGATCCTCCGTGTTCGTTATAGCGAAGCGCCGCCAGTTTTGTTGGGCTCTTGACTACGGCAGCCCATTGCCCGCCGCGGGCACGCGGAGTCCGCCCGGCTTGAGGGCAGTCAGACACGGTTCTGTCGCCCGCCCGCCTAAGTAGGAATTTCGCTAGTTTTGCGAGAGCAAAACCGAGATGAAATTCCCGCGGGCGACACTTGAGAAACGCGCGCCACGCCTAAGTAGCGAAATACGCCGTTTCAATGTGAATTGAAATGGATGAATTTCGCAGGCGCGCGGACAAAGAAGTTTTGGAAATGAAAAAGGCCGACGCCGGCGGAGCAGCCAGTGAACGAAGTGAACTTGGCGCCCTCCGCG
>JAIDFC010000189.1 GCA_029054535.1 Rikenella sp.
AAAAACGGGCTGTCAATCTACTGATCGACAGCCCGTTCCGTACTCCGGGCGGGACTTGAACCCGCACAGCCAAAATGGCCAAAGGATTTTAAGTCCTTCGTGTCTACCATTCCACCACCGGAGCCGATATTTATCCCTCCAAACCTCTGCACCGCATGGAGATCCCCCCTCCAATCGCCACCGTCTTCATCGTCGGAATCGCTCTTGCGACAACGCGAAGATAACGATTCCATCCCATGCCTACAAATCTCTGCAACGCATCACCCCCAAAAACGCCCCTCTCCACAATAAAAATCCTCGTCAATCCCCCACCCCGGTATTCTGTACGATCACCGTATTCCAATCCATGATCGTGATCGTAATCTTGTCGATGGCAATCTCGATCAAGATCGGCAATTCGACCTGCTCGGCATTCTCCGGATCGACGCCGCACTCCGACGGCAGCACCGGCACCCGCGCAATCTCGACCCCCGCCTTGTAAAGCACCAGCCTGACCTCATGCTCGTCCCCGAATCGATTCAAAAAGAACTCCGCCGTCCGGGATCTCCCCTCCTCGTCGGTGGTCAGCTGCGGCGAAAAACAGCAAGCCTCCCCATCCGTCGAAACCCGCACCGTCCCCTCGCCATCCACCACATCGGGTACCGAAATCAACCGCGCCGAGTAATCCTCCACCGGTGTCATATCGTCCTCGTCCTTCAGCAACGTCAGCTTCGCAAGATAATAACCCGGCCTCATCCCCGGCCGTATCCGGGCCGGCGTCCCGCGCCGCACCGTAGCCGTCCCGATGCTGTGATACAACTCGTCCGAACAATCGTATTCCTTGCCCGTATCGAACGCCACCGATAACTGCGACAGCGTCGAACTCCCCTTCACGAGCTCCGCCATCTCGGCCTGATCCAGATTGGCATAGCAAACCACCCGATACTCCCCCTCCGGCACCCCATCCAACAGCCTATACAATCCGGCCTCATCATCTCCCCTCGTCTCCGCTTTCGTATCCTCCTCTCCTGCCGCCGTTTTTTCCAACCGCAGGCTGTCCATAAAGATCCCCTCCGCATTATACGCCAGCGCATGCAGCGTCCGGACCTGCGTCCCCTCCGGAAACTCCAGCAACAAGGTCGGTCTCCGATTGATCTCGACATCCAGTTTTTCGGTCAGCGTACATCCGACCATCCACACCGCCGCTCCCAGCATCCCGCACATCGCCATGCCTATGTTTCTGATCTTGAGCATCATTTCACGCATTAGTCCTGTTTATGCAAGTAGGGCGACATTTCCGGGTCCAGATTCGCCCGATATTCCAACAGTTCGTCGAGTTCGCAAGCCCGTTTGAAGCACGCCTCGCCGAGTTTCCATTCCCCCAGCCGCGAACAAACGATCGCCCGCAGATATTCCACCTGCGCCGACGAAGGCAATGAGAAAAGCACATCCTTGGCCGCCCCGTTGAACCCTCGCGACAGAAGCGCCACGGCCGTATTCTGGTCCCTATACGGCGTAAGTATCTGCGCCGCCTCGACGTAATGCCGCCGCCGCAACAAGTCTACCCCGCGCTGATACAGCGTATCGACCACCGTCGTGTGAATCGTATCTTTCAGCATCCCCACCCGTCGCAGGTTATACTTGAAGTCCACCACCCGCAACCGCGGATAAATTTCCTCCCGGATGTACTTATAATCCTTTCCGAATCGTTTGCGAATCGCCGCCTCGCGTTCGTCCGGATCGGCGATCCGATCCGCAAGCCGCACAATCTCCTCGCGATTGGCCACCTCTTCGTCCCGCAACACTTCGCTCCGGAAGTCGGCCCAGTTTTCGCCCTCCCAGCGCACCGTCAACAACGTGTCGAGTTCCGGGAAATCGAACTCTTTCCGCAAATAATTACTCAACGCGAAAGCCCGCTCCTTCGCCAGTCGGTTATTGTGCCGGAAACTCCCCTCGGGCGACGAAGCCGCCGTCAATATAATACTATCCACATAGAACTCGTGCTGGTACAACAGCGTGTGCATCAGATCCCTGATCTGCGCCAGGTTCTTGGCATTATTGCCCAGCGAGTCCATGATCTTCGTATTGTTAACCTTGAACGTCAAGTAGTTCCGATCGTTCACCACCGCATACTTCTCGATGATCTTGGTCATGTAGCGCGTGATCGGCTGTACGAAAGTCAACATCGAGCTGATGTTGAACTGCAAGGTATCGTTCGCCGGCACCACGTACGAACTTCCGTCCAAGGCATTGACCCGCCCGGTCAGCGAGATGAAGAGCTGTTTATCGTCCTCCTCGACCTTGACATCCTGGGTATAATAATACGTAATCTTCTCCTTGTCGTTCAAGATGGAGTCGAAACGGCTCTTGTCCAAGTACGGGAACTGCACGAACCGATGGAACGCATCCCGCAATCGCGCCGTATCCTCCGCATTCAGATTCCCTTTCCGCCGGTTCACCAGCTTGGTCCGAAACTTCGAGTACCGCCAATAGTTCCGTTCCTGCAACTTACTGAACAGCCCTCCCCGCACCTGCAACGGTTCCAGCTCGATATCCTTCCCGCGCCGGTGCATGATCGGAGTAATCATAAAGCTCTGCACGTTCCCCTGCAATTCGCGCGGCATGGTGATCAAGAAGTCGATCTGTATCTTCCCGTCCCGTTCCGCGAGCATCCGGGTCTTGGCCACCACCCTCACCTCCTGCGCCTTAAGCAGCGCGACGGCCTCTCCGTCCTCGTCGATGACCATGGACTTCCGATTAGCCACGAAGAGCGACGATTGGCTGCTATCGCCCCGCATTTCGACGATCGAGCTGTCTTTAGGCTGCTGTGCCTGTTGTATCCGTTCTCTGACCTGTTTCGGGGTATGGGCCACGACGCTGGTATACTGGTGGCGTTCGAGCCGCCCCGTTACCGCACAGCCGCCCAGCAGAAAGCCGGTCAGTACAAAAATGAAAAGTAAAAGTAAGAATGTACGCTTCATACGCGAAAAACCCGCCAAATAAAACCACTAAACCCCTCTAGCCCCCCATTGGTTAGAAAAGATAGACGAAACTGACATCGGCCTTGGTCGGTGCCACGACAATCCGTTTGGAATGGTAAATATACTCGTCCTCGGTATAATGAGTCTCCCTGGGTCGTTTGGTGTCCTGCATATACAGGATCCCGGCCCCGATCTCGACGCCGATGGTAAACCGTTTGGAGATGACCCAGCAGTGCCCCCACGAGAATCCCGGTCCGGCCAACCATCCTTTGCGAGTATTTTTTTTATTTCCCCAGTCATACCACGCCCCGCTCAAATGCACGCCCCAGAACGATCCGGCATTCGGTTCGAAACGCCAAAACCGGAATCCCGGCTGGACCCCGAATCCCATAATGGAGAACTTGTCAAACTTCACCGGATTGGCATAGAGTCCGAGGTCGAACGATGTTTTCCGGCTGACCGCAATATCGCACCCGACATTGATTGTCCCGGTCAAAAGCATCAACCCGTTCCCGCGAATGGAATAGAACTGGGCATGCGCCCTGTTGTCGACCGCCGTCCCGACCAACAACAACGCCATCCCGAGAATAATCCGTATGATCTTTCTTCGTTTCAAAACCGCTCGTTGTCTAAATGTTACTCGCCGCGTTATCCTCTTTCCCGTTCCGTCGTCCACTATGGTTGCACCACAATATTCTTGCGGTCCACAACCGTAGCCATTCCATAACGCGACCGAAGCATCAGGTTCATCTGAATCGGTGTAGCCGTCTGCGTTTGTGTATAGACTACTTTACACTTCACCCGTTGCTCTCCCAGCTTATCGTCCGTCAACAAGACATTATACCAAAAGTCTCCGGTCCCCGACACATCTTCAAAAGCACTTCCCTCATTTCCAGACTCATCCACCGGAATAACCTGAAAACCCTGTCCCCTCGCCCCCGGTGCCGTACAAACCAACTGCAGTTCGTCATAAAAATAATTGGAACAAACGATCTCGACAATCGCTTCCTGCGGCTCATTTACCTTGAACCGATCCGGAAAAGGCTCCAAGACATTAATTTTCAGCGAGGATATGCGGATATCATCCGGATCCAGCCCGTTCAACTGCAAATGAACATGGTAATAAGCATTCCCCTCTACGTCGAAATTATCGGTTATGTTCTCCCCGAGATAAATCGAGAACCCGCACTGTTGCTGCGTCCCATCCTCCGCCGTACTTTCTCCGTCCAGAAAAATATAGGAAGCGTACTGCGGCGCCAAATGTCCATTCCGATCTTTCGGATCTGTAATTTCCGGAACAGGTCCTTGCATGTTCTCCGGCAGATAGAAAATCACCGGATTCTCTTTCGAAATCCCGACGTTAGAACCGTCGCCAAAATCCACCAAAGGATAGAGATAGTCCGTGGTCAAGAATTCTGCAGCAGTCGGCATATTTTTCTTGAAAAGAGCGACACGTCCCGGCACATATCTCGCTCCGACCGTCTTGATTTTCAAGACATCGGTCATCTCTTCTCCCAATTCGTACGAAAACAAAAACTTCGCCACCCGTCTCTCCAACGAGATCGAGATCGGTTCTATGTCCTCGTCTTTAATATCCTGCCCTTCATGTTTGGCCCATTTGATTTCCATGTTTTCATTCACGGAACTCATCGCCAGATTATCCGCCCGCGTCAAATCATACTCCCACACTTCCGCCACTAAATCTTTGATTTGGTCTTCGGTCATCGAGCAGAACGATTCACCGACCGCATCAGGCTCAGTTGGGTTATGCGAATCACTACAAAGCCGCCCTCCGGCATTGGCCACGGCATACAATCGATACTTCCCCAGTCGGATATTGGTCAATTTGAGCCGTTTGGCTACATCGACCGACGAGAAATAGTAGTGCCGCACTTCCGGTGCCTCGGGCGAGGGATAATGTTTGTGGACGAAGAACAGGTTCAAGTCGTTAATCTGCTTCTCCAGCTCCTCTCGCGAGGCCTCGGCTTTGGTCTGCATTTCGTTGCAGTGCAGAATAAGCATCGCATCGACCAATGAGGTATCCTCCGGCAAGAGACGATCGTCCCGCAAAGTGCTTTTGCGACACCCGCCCGACACGAGCAGACCCGCAAGCAATCCCGTCCCTATTATGAAACGACTGATGTAATTCATGATTCTCTATCCACCGTACCGCACGCGGCGCAAAGCCCGCCCCGCGTCGAGTCTTTCCGCCACCTGCGTGCAGTCTTGTGAAAAATTTATCGAAATCGAATGAAAAACGTTCGTAAACCCGAGAACATTAATCTTTATCCCCGATCACGACATCCTGTGGAATAAGGGTTTCCCAGTCCATCACCTCGACAGTCGCCACGACTTCGTTTTCGGTCAACCCTTTGATCGAGATATTAACCAAATAGTTCCCGTTCCGAACAAAATACCCGAATTTTGACTCTTCCGTGGTATTTCCCGCTTCCCCGGACAACTTAATATTATAAGTAATCGTGCTTTGGTCGCCAGTCGTTGACAGATTTCCATCGAAATCAAACTGAGCCGTCAAAGCCAACATCGGTTTCTGCGTATCATCACTCACCCCTTCAAGCGAGCCATCTGCCTTATAGACTGCATTTTCAAAAATATAGAAGAGGTTTTGGTATTGATCGAATCCCGTCGTATTTCCAGCAGCCGTAGCCCCCAATATATTCGGCACTTGCGAAAATGGAGCGCTTCGTTTTTCAATGGTCGTCAATACATCCGGTTTGATAAGTGTCGACCGATTGGCCAACTGAGACAGAACAGCATTCTGTATGGTCAGTGTACTTCCCGGATATTTATCTTGAAATTCTTTCGTAATCGCTGTTTTCACTGCGATTTTGGCCACCGTCCGGCGCAATTGAACCAACACTTTCGTTGCCTCGTTCGACCCGGCCGCCGGCGCAGTTGCCGAAGCCATCCCACTCATGGCAAACCCGACATTTTCTGCTTTATCTTTTCCCCGCAACGCCCCTCCGGTTACCGCAGAGAATGTACCGTTATAAGCGGCCAAATTACCGAAACTACTAATCTGACTGCCAATCACCCCCTCGACTTTCCCTTTCAAATCATTACGAGAGACCCCGGTTGTCGCCGGATCTCCATTATTATAATTTCTCATCTCCTCCGCGAAGTCGCAGTTCGCAATGGCGTAAAAATCATAGGTCGCTCCCGCCACCACATTCGGAATCGCAAAGACGGCCTTGCCTTTATCGATCTCATACTGAGTAAATTCGCGCTGATAAGCACAGATATCCGTCCCATCCCTATACACAAACATCACGACATTGTGCACCTCTTTCTCGAACGATTCGGTCGACCCGTCGCCGAACACTTTCGTCGTCGGTGAACCCAACGTTACCTCCACCGTACTCGAGACCAGTACCGGTTCCGGCTGTTTCTCCTTCTTGCAGGAGAAACTTACCACTGCTGCAGTGGTCGCAACCACCGCCAAGATGGATCTTTTCATCATTGCTATGTCTGTATTTTAAATTTAACGGAAGAATACCCTCGCACCGGCTGAAAACAGACCGATACAACGCGGCAAATGTAATACATTTTTTAATACTAAGTAAATAGATTTGACTACAATACGACCGAAAAAACGGTAAAAAAAGAGATTCGGGATAAAATTCCCCCGCTCTTCCAAAACAAAACCTGCCGTTCGTCTCCCCCTTGCTCGGAAGACGAACGGCAGGCAAAAAAATCTCCCTCCCCAAAAAACAGAACCTACAGCTGCGTCGCCGGATCCAAGTTCTTCCCCTCGATATCCTTGAAATACTTATAAGTCCCGACCTTCAACTCCGCCGTAGCATCTTCGTCGCAGACGATGATTCCGTGCGGATGCCGCTGCAACGCACTGATCGTCCACATATGATTGATCCCCTCCTCGACGCCATGCCGCAATGCCCGAGCCTTCCCATGCCCGTTCACCAAAATCAGCACCTCGTCGGCATCCATAATCGTCCCCACGCCCACCGTCAGCGCCGTCTTCGGCACTTTATTAACATCGTTGTCGAAGAACCGCGAGTTGGCGATGATCGTATCCAGCGTCAAGGTCTTCATCCGGGTCCGCGAAGTGAGCGACGAGGCCGGTTCATTGAATGCGATATGTCCGTCCGGACCGATCCCCCCCATAAAGAGTCGAATCCCCCCCAACGCCTCGATCTTCGCCTCGTAAGCCGCGCATTCAGCCGCCGGATCCGCCGCATTCCCGTTCAGAATATTGACGTTTTCGGGCCGAATGTCCACATGGTTGAAAAAGTTGGTCCACATAAACGTGTAGTAGCTCTGCGGATGCTCTTTCGGAATCCCGCAATACTCGTCCATGTTGAACGTTACGACGTTCGCAAACGAGACTTTCCCCGCTTTGTGCAAGGCGATCAACGCCTTATAAGTCCCCAGCGGCGTAGACCCCGTCGGCAATCCCAACACGAACGGACGCTCCGGAGTCGGCCCGAAAGTATTGATCTTGCGGGCGATGTAATTGGCTGCCCACTGCGAAATATGGGCGTAATCGGGTTCGATAATCAGTCGCATAACTTCTGTATTTTTCTTTTTTATTTAATCTTCACTCATTTTGAACGGGAAGGTACTGTTCTTTTGTGAACAACAGAGAACAGCACCCGCCTGTTATCAAAAGAATAACAAGACAAATATAAGAAATGTGTCGTTATTTTCCAAGCACGCGGATGCGCAGCGGCAGGTCGGCAGAGCGTTCGCGAAGCGAATCGTCGATCGTCAGTCGGGTCTCCTCGTCGCCGAGATCCGGGAAGCAGACCCGATATTCGCCCGCTGGAGGCAGGAGTTTGGTCGGATCGTGCGGCGGATCGGTGCGGATCAGGTAAGGACCGCCCAGCATATCGGCGGCGGTTTCCATCTCTCCGGCCTCGATCGCTGCCCGGATCGCCGTCGAGCTGATATTTTCGTACCGCCCGACGTTGGCCGTTCGGATGCCGTCCCGTTCGAGCGCCTCGGTCGATCCCGAGCGGTCGCGGCCAAAATGGTGATCTTCGCCCGACAGCACCGCTGCGGCCTTCAACCGCCCCCGCAGATAATCCCGCATGAAAGTTTCGCTGTCGATCCGGCTGAAAGCCGGCGTAAAACGAACCACCACGACATGGTCGACCCCCGTTTCGGCCAACAGTTCGAGTTTTTCGGGGAGCGTGCTGAGCAGCCGGTTTTCACCCCGCAGCACCAGCCGCGGATGCGGATCGAACGTAACGACGACGGATTCTCCGCCGCCCGCCCCCAATCGCCCGTGAGCGATGTCGTTCAGCCGCCCGATCAACAGCCTGTGCCC
>JAIDFC010000019.1 GCA_029054535.1 Rikenella sp.
ACGTGTAGACGTGCGGATGGTCGCACAACATCAGCCCCCCGCTCGCCCCCGCCGCCGAACCGTCGCCCGCCGGCCGGTTCAACAGATCGTCGAAAAAAACCTGCTGCCGCTCCCACGCCGTCCCGTAGTCGATCACACCGCAATCCAATACCTCGATCATCCCTTCCGTGTCGTTAAAGTATGCAACGGCCGCCTCATTTTCGGCGCCAGCCGATCCGCCATATACGACGAGCGCACCAACGGTCCGCTTTCGACGTATGTGATCCCCCGCTCCACCGCCGCCGATTTGTAGAACTCGAAAACCTCCGGCCGCACATACTCCGCCACCGGATAATGCCGTGCAGTCGGCTGTAAGTATTGTCCGACGGTCATCCGCCGCACCCCCGCCGCTGCCAAATCGTCCAACGCGCGCAACACCTCGTCGGACCGTTCCCCCAGCCCCACCATCAGAGCGCTTTTGGCCAAAGCAGATTCGCCGCATTCGACTCCGAATGCGGCGATACGACGCAATACATTCAATGATGTTTCGTAAGAAGCCCGCCGATCGCGAACCACCGGTGTCAACCGAGATACGGTTTCGAGATTATGCCCCACGATATCCGCCCCCGCCGCCAGAACGACCTCCAACAGAGATGAATCCCCCGAAAAATCCGGAATCAGCAGTTCGATCGTAGTCTCCGGGTTGAGTTCCCGCACCGCCCGCACCGTCTCCGCCCAATGCTCCGCCCCGCCGTCCGCCAAGTCGTCGCGATCGACCGACGTGATCACCGCATGCCGCAGCTCCATCAACTTCACGGAGCGAGCGATCTTGAGCGGTTCATTCCCGTCCAGCGGCGCAGGCCGCGACGCAGAAAGCGTCGCGCAAAACCGGCAAGCCCGCGTACAGGTATCGCCCCCGATCATGAACGTAGCAGTCCCCCGGCTCCAACAAGTCGAGATGTTGGGGCAACGGCCGCTCGCGCAGATCGTATGCAAATCGTGCCGCCGCACAATATCGGCGACTTCGGCATAACGCGGATCGTTATGAAGTCTTACTTTAAGCCATTCCGGTTTGTGCGTGCCGACTTTCTCATGGTTCGAGGGCATTATCGGTTTTTCGTTTTTCAATAGCTACAAAGTAACGAAATTTCCCGCACATTTCCGAACTTGTTTTGCCACGAATTCGGGTACGAACGGCGTGATTTTCGCCGGACGGCTCGGACGGAGCGGCTTTTCTAGCGATTCTCTCTTGCGACGGAGCGGGCGGAGGATTTTCTTCGGTATTTTTTGGGAGATTTTCTCTTCCGGCAAGCCTCTTACTCACCGCGAGTATGCGGCCCGGCTCCGGGCTTCCGCGACAGCGGTTCCGGTACGTTGTATGTTGTCGGCAACAGCGGATACAGCTGGGCCTCTTCCGTTACGACGGGTACTTACGCCTACTACTTAGGCTTTCACCACGGCGGGATCTACCCGAATAACAGCCACTACCGTGCGTTCGGTTTTCAGTTGCGTTGCCTCCAGGAATAGGGAGAGCACCCACAGGGTGTTTTACTGGCCTGCCGGTTGTACCACAGCCCCGACAACAGCCTGCCGATTGCCTATCGGATGAGCAAACCGCGATCGTAGATCGCTCGGCCCGCAGCCCTCCCCCGGCGAAGGGCCGAAAGTTCGCTACGCTCATTCGGCCGCTCCGCGAGCTGCGGCCCTTTTAACTCCGAAAAACGACACCTTGCAACAAATCGCGCCTGCAAGGCGCGCGGGACGGCCGCCGCCCAACGGCCGGGCCCGCAACTCAACGGGGCTCGTTGCTTCCCTTGCTCGCGGCAATCCGAAACCTCGGGAAAATCCACCTCTGCCGTCGCACACCTTCTCCAAGATCTCCCCATGACGGGCCGAAGCCACCCCCGGCGGAGGGCCGCTTTCCTCGCAAACTCGGGCGACCGCTCCGCTGGCTCCGGCCCGAAAGTAGTTGCAAAACAATCTTTGCACGTCGCCCGCCTAAGAAGGAATTTCATCTCGATTTTGCTCACGCAAAACGAGCGAAATTCCTTCTTAGGCGGGCGGGCGACGGGAAACCGTGTTCGACTGCCCTCAAGCCGGGCGGGCTCCGCGTGCCCGCGGTGGGCTTGCAAAACTGCGTTTTGCTTGAACGTTCTAAAAACAATCTTTGTCCGCGCGCCTGCGAAATTCATCCGTTTCAATTCACATTGAAACGGCGTATTTCGCTACTTAGGCCTGCGCGCGGGGCCGACTAAGGCCGAGAGAACCCAAGCAAAACACCCAACGGGTGCGTCGCCCGCGGGATTTTCATCTCGATTTTGCTCTCGCAAAACGAGTGAAATTCCCCTTTTAGGCGGGCGGGCGACGGGACCACCGTGTTCGACTGCCCTGCGCGGGCGGCTTAATAAGGCGAAGAAAACCGAAGCAAAAGACGCTGTGCGTCCCCCGGCGGGACGGGCGATACTGCGTATCGCTTGACCGTTCTCTAAAAACAGTTTCTGACCGCGCGCCTGCGAAATTCATCCGTTTCAACTACCCGTTGAAACGGAGTATTTCGCTACTTAGGCGCGGCGCGCGGGGGCTTCTCGCCAAGAAACCATATCTGACTGGCCTCGGGCCGGCCGGGCCCCGCGTGCCCGCGGTGGGCGGGCGAAACTTCGTTTCGCTTGGGCCTTCCGGAAGCAACAAAACAAAGCCCATCAAAAAATGGCAGCGCGTCGCTATAACGTTCACAAAAAGAACAGCGCCCAAACGTAGCCAATAGCCACCCCCCCAAAAAACGAGCCGAGACTACTTGGCAAGTTTATCGAAGAGCGGGCGGAGGCTGACCAAGTTATGGACGATCGTCGGCAGATCCTTGATCGCGACCCGTTCCTGCTGCATCGAATCCCGGTGTCGGATCGTAACTGTTCCGTCTTCGGTAGACTGGTGGTCGACCGTGATGCAGAGCGGCGTCCCGATCGCATCTTGCCTGCGATAGCGTTTCCCTATCGAGTCTTTTTCGTCGTACTGCACATAGTGGTCGAACTTGAGGTCGTCAACGATCTTACGCGCCACCTCCGGCAGTCCGTCCTTTTTGACCAGCGGCAGCACCGCCGCCTTGACCGGCGCGAGAGCGGCCGGGAATCGCATCACGATCCGTTCCTCGCCGTTTTCGAGTTTCTCTTCGGTGTAGGCCGCCGAGAAAACCTGCAGGAACATCCGGTCCACCCCGATCGAAGTCTCCACCACGTAAGGCGTATAGCTTTCACCGCTCTCCGTGTCGAAGTACTGGATCTTTTTGCCCGAGAACTTGGCGTGTTGCGAGAGGTCGAAATCGGTCCGCGAGTGAATCCCCTCGACCTCCTTGAATCCGAACGGGAATTCGTATTCCACGTCCGTCGCCGCATTGGCGTAGTGGGCCAGTTTCTCATGGTCGTGGAAGCGGTAGTGGTCGTCGCCGAACCCGAGGGCGCGGTGCCAGCTCATCCGGAACTGGCGCCAGTGTTCGAACCACTGCATTTCGGTCCCCGGTTTGACGAAGAACTGCATCTCCATCTGTTCGAACTCGCGCATCCGGAAGATAAACTGCCGAGCGACGATCTCGTTCCGGAACGCTTTCCCGATCTGTGCGATCCCGAACGGGATCTTCATCCGCCCGGTTTTCTGCACGTTCAGGAAATTGACGAAAATCCCCTGTGCCGTCTCCGGCCGCAGGTAGACGACGCTCGCCCCGTCTGCCGTCGAACCCATCTGGGTGCTGAACATCAGATTGAACTGCCGCACGTCGGTCCAGTTGCGGGTCCCGCTGATCGGGCAGACGATTTCCAACTCTTCGATCAATGCCTTGACACCGGCCAAATCATTGGCATTCAACACCTCGGCCATCTTCTCATGCGCCGCGTCGCGCCGAGCCTTGATCTCGAGTACCCGCGCGTTGGTGCTCACGAACTGTTCCCGGTCGAAAGCCTCGCCGAACCGTTTCGCCGCCTTGGCTACCTCTTTTTCGATCTTCTCGTCCTGTTTGGCGATCCAGTCCTCAATCAACACGTCGGCCCGATAGCGTTTTTTGCTGTCCTTATTGTCGATCAACGGGTCGTTGAAAGCCCCCACGTGCCCCGAAGCCTCCCAAGTCTTCGGGTGCATGAAAATCGCGGCGTCGATCCCCACGATATTGTCGTGCAGTTTGGTCATCGCGTCCCACCAATACCGTTTGATATTGTTCTTCAACTCGACCCCTAACTGCCCGTAGTCGTAAACGGCCGACAAACCGTCGTATATCTCGCTCGACGGGAAAATAAACCCGTACTCTTTGCTATGCGCGATCAGTTTCTTGAAAAGTTCTTCTTGTGTCATCGTCTGCTTGTTTTTCGACCGACAAAGGTAATGATATTTGTTTATTCTTCGGTAACGGGAGGGTACTGTGCCGAAAAGACATAGCGATACGCAGTATCGCCCGCCCGCCGCGGGCACGGTGCCGCTGGGCACTCCAGCCGGGCTGTGTCTACCCTAATCCCGACTCGTCGCCCGCGAGATTGTTCATTGCAAGCAAATCGCTGACAGCACGGAAAAGTAGACAAATTACTTGTCGGCCTGTGGAAAATTCGGCGTGCGAGGCGAAACTGGGTCGAGTACTTGGAGTTCGCCCGACGGAGAGACCCATTGCGGCCCCCGTTCCGCGAGATGGGCAGCCATCCGACGCCGAAACTCTGTCAGCCGCTCCGCATACTCCGCCGAAGCGTGTACGTCGCGCGTTTCGTACGGATCGACCGAGAGGTCGAAGAGCTGTTCTTCGCCCCGGTTGTAGAACCAGATGTATTTCCAGTGTCCGTCCGTGAGCGCGACGTAGCCCGTGTTCGGCCCGTAGCAGGCGGAGTGTTCGATGTCGATCGCCTCGCGCCAGTCGGTCCGTTTCGGATTCCGGAGCAACTCCAGAACCGAACGCCCGTCCACCCCCTCCGGCACCGCAACCCCCGCCGCGTCGAGGAACGTCGGCAGGATATCCCGCAGTTCGACCACCTCGTCCCGCACGTCGCCGCGCCGCACCCGGATTTTCATCCCCGAAGGGTACCGCACGATGAACGGCACATGCGACGAACCCTCGTAAGCATAGGTCTTGCGCCAGTGGTAGTGGTCGCCCAACATATCCCCGTGGTCCGAGACGAAGAGGATCACCGAGTTGTCATACAGTCCGCGCGCCTTGAGCGCCTCGACGATGCGGCCCACCTGCTCGTCGACGAACGAGACGTTGGCCGCATAGTATTTCCTCGATCGTTGCGCATACTCCGCCCCGAAGTCGCCGTACGGAGCCTCCGGATTTCGCCGCGGGTCGTGGGTGTATCGGGTCGAGAAGGTCGAGTCCCAATCCCCGACAACCGGAGCCGCCAAACTCTTCCCCCGGTACAAATCCAGGAATCGCCGCGGAGGATCGTACGGGCTGTGGGGCCGCGCGAATGACACTTTCAAGAACAGCGGCCGGTCCCGATCGTAGTTTTCGATCAACCGCACGGCCCGCTCGCCGGTCCACCAGGTCGGGTGCAGCGTATCGGCCAGCGGATAGGCCCCCGCGGCATGCTCGTTCCACCCGATGCGGCTCGAATCGGGATCCAATCCCGGAGCCACGCGAGCGAACCACTGCCGATAGTCGCTCACGAACCCCGCGTCTTCGACCCGTCCCGACTCGTCGAGCTCGGTCGCCGCGAACCCCCGCAACGACCGCTGCGGATGCCAGTGCATCTTCCCGATCCCGTAGCTGTAATACCCGGCATCGGTCATCAGCTGCGGCAACTGATTCGGATACTCGGCCGCGATATGAGGCACGTAACCGAGCAACCCGTGGTGCCACGGCGACTGACCGGTGAGCAACCCCGCCCGCGCCGGGGTGCTGCTCGGCGCAGAGGTATACCCGTTCGCAAAACGAACGCCGTCGGAGGCCAACGCATCGAGGTGAGGGGTTACGATCGTCGAATCGACCGATCCCAGGTAGTCGAAACGGTGCTGGTCGGTCATAATAAGGATGACGTTCGGTTGCCGTTGTCGGGCCAATTGCTTTTTGGCGGTTGCCGACGTTGCGCCGACGGCTGCCAAGGCGGCTAATGTCGCGAGGGTCTGTTTCATCGTTCGGATTTTGGGTTCGAGACTCCAAATGTACGAAAAGGTCGCAATATTTCGTTACTTTTGCAGGAAGAGAAATGAGCAGAATCGTTGCCATAGACTACGGACGAAAACGCGTCGGACTGGCCGTGAGCGATCCGCTGAGGCTGATCGCCACGGCCCTGGACACGGTGCCGGCGCACGAGGCGGTCGAATACCTGCAGCGCTATGCCTCGGAAAACGAGGTCGGTCTGTTCGTCGTCGGCGAACCGCGCCAAATGAACGGCGAACCTTCCGAATCGCAACGCTACATCACACCGTTCGTCAACCGGTTACGGCGGGTGCTGCCTGACATACCGGTGGTCTTCCATGACGAACGATTCACGTCGGTCCTGGCGCACCGGGCGATCATCGAGGGAGGGGTCCGAAAAAAGGAACGACGCGAAAACAAGGGGCTGGTGGACCGGGTCAGTGCGGTGATCATCCTCCAATCCTATATGGAGTCGATAACTTTACGTTAATTGAGAATGATTCATCGGCTACGGCACGGAACTGTCCACAGAAAGGACAGTACCTTCCCGTCGCTAAAAAACAGGACTCGAAGATAAGTACAGATAAATATGATATTACCGATTTACATTTACGGGTCCCCCGTGTTACGCGAGGTGGCGAAAGATATAGATCCGACGACCTATCCGAATTTGCAGGAGCTGATCGGCAACATGTTCGAGACGATGTTCGAGGCCGACGGAGTGGGGTTGGCGGCGCCGCAGGTCGGGTTGCCGATCCGGTTGTTCTGTATCGACCTCACGCCGGTGGCGAAAGAGGTGCCGAAGGGGATGCCGCTCAAGCAGGTGTTTATCAATGCCGAGATTTATGAGCGCAGCGGGGCAGAGGTGAAGATGAACGAGGGGTGTTTGAGTCTGCCGGGGCTGAACGAAGATGTGGTGCGGCCGGCGCAGATTCGGATCCGGTATCTGGACGAGACGCTGACGCCGCGGGACGAGGCGTTCGACGGTTTTCCGGCGCGGGTGATCCAGCACGAGTACGACCAT
>JAIDFC010000190.1:0-2096 GCA_029054535.1 Rikenella sp.
CTGCGCGCTTGGTTCGAAGCGGGGGTTACGTGCGGCGGGAGGGGTTCCAACCTCTTTCCGAAGCCATTGGCCCCGGCGCGCGACGGGGCGGCCCTGACCGAGACCGTCCGACAGATGCTGGCGCTGGTTGCAGCCGTACGAGCGTAAGTCGGAGCGCGGCCGGATGTAAATCGAAAAACTAATCCAAAACATCAATCAAACTATGAACCGAACCGAAACCCGAACGCTCGGAAAGATGACCAACTATCGGTGGTTGATTTGTTCGATGCTTTTTTTCGCCACCACGGTCAACTACCTCGATCGGCAAGTGCTTTCGCTCCTGCAGCCGATCCTGGAGGAGGAGTTTCACTGGACGGACAACGATTACGGAACCATTACGGCGATCTTTTCGCTGGTTTATGCCGTTGCGATGCTCTTTGCCGGGCGATTTGTGGACAAAGTGGGGACCAAACGCGGATATGCCTGGTCGATCGCCGTGTGGTCGTTGGGGGCAGGGATCCATGCCTTGTGCGGCGTGGTTACGGAGCAGTTGACCGGGCTGCCCGATGCGGCGGCTCTGCGGATGGCCCAGGGGGCCGATATCGTCGGTCAGATCGCCATGATTAGCGTTACGGCGTTTATCGTCTGTCGTTGCGTGTTGGCCGTCGGCGAGGCGGGGAATTTTCCGGCGGCCATCAAGGCGACGGCCGAATATTTTCCGAAGAAAGACCGAGCTTTTGCGACCGGCGTCTTCAACTCCGGGGCCAATGTCGGAGCGATCGTCGCGCCGTTGACCGTGCCGGTGATGGCCGAACTGTGGGGGTGGGAGGCTGCTTTTGTGATTGTCGGCCTGATCGGCTTCGTGTGGTTGGGTTTCTGGATCTTCGTCTACAAAAAACCGGAGGAGAACACACGGGTCAATGCCGCCGAGATGGCCTATATCGAACAGGATGCCGCGACGGAAGAGGCGGGCGTTCAGGAAGACGAGCCGGATCGACGGATGTCTTTCTGGCAGTGTCTCGGCTATCGGCAGACGTGGGCTTTCGCCGTCGGTAAGTTCATGACCGACGGCGTGTGGTGGTTCTTCCTCTTTTGGACGCCCGCTTATCTGAAGGCGCAGTACGGGATGGTGGGGACCGAAATCGCATTGCCGATCGCGATTCTGTATACCATTACGGTGTTCGGTTCGGTCTTCGGGGGCAAGTTTCCGACCTACTTTATTGATCGAGGGATGAATCCCTATGCCGGTCGGATGCGGGCGATGTTGATTATCGCTTTCTTTCCGCTGGTGGTGCTGGCGGCTCAACCGCTAGGCGGGATCAGCTACTGGGTGCCGATTCTGTTGATCGCCGTAGGGGCTTCGGCCCATCAGGCTTGGTCGGCCAACATCTTCTCCACGATCGGCGATATGTTTCCGAAACGAGCCATCGCGACGATTACCGGTATCGGGGGGATGGCCGGAGGGATCGGTTCGTTCTTCATCCAGAAAGGAGCCGGGATGCTCTTTACGTATAGCGATGAGACGGCGCTTCGTTTCTTGGGATTCGAGGGGAAACCGGCCGGGTATGCCATTGCATTTATATTCTGTGCTCTGGCGTATCTGATTGCGTGGGGCGTGATGAAGACGCTGGTGCCGCGGTATAAGCCGATTACGGATTTGTAAATACAAGAGAAAGGGTTATATGGTTGATAATCTGTTTGCCGGCCCTCGGCCGACGGAGGGAGAGGAGGCGTTCGACACGTTGCTTGCGGCATCGTTCGCGCAGGGCGATAGGGTGCGGTTGGAACGGATCGTGTCGAACGGAGTTCGGTTCGGGGAGTGGTACGACCAGGCTTGGGACGAGTGGGTGATGGTGGCTTGCGGCGAGGCGGTGCTGGAGTGGGGCGATGGTACGACGGTAGGGTTGGTCGCGGGCGACTACCTGCGGATCGAGGCGCGCCGCAGGCATCGGGTGGTGCGTACGTCGGCGGATTGTGTGTGGCTGGCATTCCACCTCGGCGGCGGGGAATAAACGAGAAGAGCGACCTGGTATTTCAAAAGGTGGCGCTTATCGGTATGTGTGGTTTAAAAAAAACCCAGCCCCCCCCGCAAAGCACGGTCTGGGTTGGCGGGGTGT
>JAIDFC010000190.1:2106-5877 GCA_029054535.1 Rikenella sp.
GGGGGGGGTAATAATTTAGATTCGTTACTTTTTTTAGCAACTGGTCGCTCTTCTCGTTTGTCAGTGATGCCGATCCTAATGGTCAGATCGAGATCTCCAGCACCTCCAGTTTCAGAATCCCCGACGGAACCTGCACTTCGACCACGTCGCCACGCTTTTTCCCCAACAGCGCCTGTGCGATCGGCGTTCCGATCGAGAGTTTCCCCTCCTTCAAATTGGCCTCGTTCTCCGACACGATCGTGTATTCCACGGTCTTCCCGAGGTTGATATTCCGGATCGTTACCCGGTTCAACATCTGGATGCTGTCCGTATTGAGTTTCGACTCGTCGATAATCCGTGCCCCGGCGATCATCGCCTCCAGTTTGGCGATCCGCATCTCGAGCATCCCCTGGGCCTCCTTGGCGGCATCGTATTCGGCGTTTTCCGACAGGTCGCCCTTGTCTCTCGCTTCGGCGATCTGTGCCGAAATCACCGGCCGTTCGGCCTTCAACGCATCCAACTCGCCGCGTAGCTTCCGCAGCCCCGCTTCCGTTATGTAATTCACTTTAGCCATAACATGTCTGTTTTTTTCTATGCAATAAAAAACAAGACCCCCGAAACTCTTTCTGTCCGAGAGTTCCGGGAATCCGTTCATTTTCTAATAACGCAACAAAGATAGCCTTTATTTCCCGATTAAACAAATTTCCAGCATGGTATTAAATATTGTGGAGGGGGGGTTGTTAATCCGGAGATGAATGGTTATTTTTGTTGGGATAATCCGATTCGGAGCGTGATCAGCGATACCTATCTAACCGTCGCAGGCCCGAGCGAGGGGCTTTATAAAGACAAAGGCAGCCGATTCCTGGCCTTTGCTTATCCGATATTTTCCGAGACCGAGGTGAAACCGATCGTCGATCGGTTGCGAGCGACCTACCATGATGCACGGCATCATTGTTATGCGTGGCGGTTGGGGATCGAAGCTTCGGAGGGCGGAGTGCGGTTTCGAGCCAACGACGACGGCGAACCGGCCGGGAGTGCCGGGCGGCCGATATTGGGGCAGATCATGTCGCGGGAGCTGACCAATTTGTTGGTCGTGGTGGTTCGGTATTTCGGGGGGATCAAGCTCGGGGTGCCGGGGCTGATCGCGGCTTATAAGGAGGCCACGGCCGATGCGTTGGCGAATGTAGAGATTGTGGAGAGGACGGAAGATCGGGCGTTGGAGGTCGAATTTCCTTATTTGGCAATGAACGAGGTGATGCGGGTGGTCAAAGATACGGAGGCGAGAGTCTTGGGACAGGATTTCGACCTCGCTTGTCGGATGCGGCTCTCGATCCGGTTGCGGGATGCCGATTCGCTGGTGCGGCGGATGGAGGGGATCGATGGAGTAAATGTTTTATTATTAGAACCATAACGCGCGTATTATGAAAGAAAAACAAAGTTTGGTGTCGATCCACGACTTCACGAAGGAGGATATTCTTCGGATCATGGAGCTGGCGGCCGATTTCGAGGCCAATCCGGACCAGCGGCTGCTTTATGGGAAAGTGGTGGCGTCGCTTTTTTTCGAGCCGTCAACCCGGACGCGGCTCAGCTTCGAGAGTGCCATCAATCGGCTGGGGGCGCGAGTGATCGGCTTCTCGGACATGAACAATACCAGTGTAACGAAGGGTGAGACGCTACATGATACGATCCGTGTGATCTCGAATTACTGCGATATGATCGTCATGCGGCATCCGGTCGAGGGGGCGGCGCGGTATGCCAGCGAGGTGTCGCGCGTGCCGGTGGTCAATGCCGGGGACGGGGCCAATCAACACCCCAGTCAGACGCTCCTCGACCTCTACTCGATCCTCAAGACGCAGGGACGGCTGGACAATATCAATATCATGATGGTGGGGGACTTGAAGTACGGGCGGACGGTGCATTCGCTGTTGGAGGCGCTGTCGCACTTCAAGGCCGAGTTCACGTTCGTTTCGCCGCCGGAGTTGCAGATGCCCACGGAGTACAAGATGCAGCTTTACGAGCGGGGGATTTCGTACTACGAAACGGCCGATATTATGGAGCGGATGGGGATGGCCGACATCATCTACATGACGCGCGTACAACGCGAGCGGTTCTCGGACATCATGGAGTACGAGCGGGTCAAGAATGCTTACATTCTGCACAACGACATGCTGGTCGATACGAAACCGAACATGCGGATTCTGCATCCGCTGCCGCGGGTCAATGAGATTGCTACGGATGTGGACGACAATCCGAAGGCGTATTGGTTCCAGCAGACCGAAAACGGGGTTTATACGCGGATGGCGATCATGGCTTATCTGTTCGGGGTTAAATAGTTCGGGTGTTTTATTTAAAGTAATGCGTAATCATGTCGGAAGAACTGAAAAATCATAAGAAAGGGGTTTTGGAAGTGAACGCGATCGAGAATGGAACGGTGATCGACCATATTCCGCCGACCAGTTTGTTTAAGGTCATCAAGTTGCTGAACCTGGATCGGACTTCTCATCAGGTAACGTTCGGGACCAACCTCGAAAGCAAACGGCTCGGGACGAAGGCGATTATCAAGATCTCGGACAAGTATTGTGCGGACGAGGAGATCGGATATATCTCGCTGGTGGCTCCGTCGGCGCGGATCAATATCATTCGGGACTACGAGGTGGCGGAAAAACGGGTGGTCGAAGTGCCGACCCATGTCGAGGGGTTTGTCAAGTGCGCCAATCCGATGTGTGTAACGAATCACGAACCGCATGTCAAGACGCGGTTCGATGTCTTTACGCGGGGCGGGGAGCTGGCGTTGCGGTGCCGGTATTGCGAGAAGATCACCACGCAGGAGCAGATCGAGGTGATACGATAATACGACAGGGGAGAGGTTGTGTGTTGTTATATAGTCATTTACGCTATTGAATGGAACAATATATTCATGTCAAGGGAGCCAGGGTGCATAATCTCAAGGATGTAGAGATTAAAATTCCGCATAATAAATTAGTGGTGGTAACCGGTCTTTCGGGGTCGGGGAAGTCGACGCTGGCGTTCGATACGATCTTTGCGGAGGGGCAGCGGAGGTATGTGGAGAGCTTGTCGGCCTATGCGCGACAGTTTTTGGGGAAGATCGAGAAGCCGGATGTGGATTTCATTACGGGGATTGCCCCGGCGATTGCGGTGGAGCAGAAGGTTAACACGCGCAATCCGCGGTCGACGGTGGGGACGACGACGGAGATTTACGACTACCTGCGGTTGTTGTTTGCGCGGATCGGGCGGACTTTTTCGCCGGTGAGCGGGGCGGAGGTGCGGGCGCATACGGTGCAGGATGTGGTGGGCTATGCGGCGGAGTTAGAGGCGGGGAGGCGGGCGATGGTAGCTGCGCCGGTTGTTCTGCATGAAAACCAGGGGCTTATCGAAAAGCTCACGCTTTTGATGAAGGATGGGTTCGAGCGGCTGGTGTTCTCGAAAACGGGGGAGGTGAAGTATCTGCAGGATCTGTTGCCGGAGATCGATCGGTATAAAGCGGAGGAGCTTGCGGTGTTGATCGACCGGTTCTCGGTGCCGGATTCCGCCGGTACGGATGCGGAGTGGCAGAGTCGGCTTTTCGATTCGGTGCAGACGGCGTTTGAGGTGGGAGAGGAGAGGTGTTTGGTAATTATGTTCCCGTCTGAAAAACAGAAGAATAAAAAGGTTCAATTAAAGGAATTTTCTAATCGATTCGAGGCGGATGGGATCGAGTTTCAACCGCCGTTCGAGCACATGTTCAGTTTCAATAATCCGTTGGGGGCTTGTCCGCGGTGCGAAGGGTACGGG
>JAIDFC010000191.1 GCA_029054535.1 Rikenella sp.
GAATTTCATAAAGATTTCGCCAAGGGCGAAACTTTTGAAATTCCTACTTAGGCGGGCGGGCGACGGGAAACCGTGTCCGACTGCCCTGCGCGGGCGGCGTCCGGGTGGCCCCGGCGGGACAGGCGATGCTACGCATCGCTATAACCTGCACAAAAAACCGCAAAAGCCCCGAATGCCCCCGATCACCGACAGAGCCGAGCCTGCCAGGTATCGCGTTCGGCGAGCCGTTTTTCGAGCAGCTGAAGGAGACGCTCGTTGCGCACCGACCCCCACGGCGACGGATTCAAGTGATAACGCGGCGGCGCCTCGCCCGCGAAGCGTTCGATCACCAAGTCGGGACGCAGCCGTTCCAGGAGGTCGATGAAGAGGTCGATATACTCCGGCAGCGACCAGAAACGGTAACGACCCGGATGTTCGGCGTAGTCGCGCGCCATGAGCGTATCGCGAAAGATCTGCAACTGGTGGAATTTGACCGTATCCAGCGACAGGGCATTGATCGCGCCGGCCTGGTCGACCAACATCCGGTCGGTTTCGCCCGGCAGCCCCAGGATGAAATGCGCCCCGCAGTGCAGCCCCCGTTCGCGGGTCATCTCCACGGCTCGGACCGCCGTTGCGAAGTCGTGTCCCCGGTTCACCCGCCGCAACGTCTCGTCGTAAACCGACTCGATGCCATACTCGATCGCGACGTAATGTCCCGCAGCGGCCAACTCCGCAAAGTAATCGAGTTTCGCCGCATCCACGCAATCGGGTCGCGTGCCGACCACGATCCCCACGACATCCGGATGGCCGAACGCCTGACCGTAGATCGCGCGAAGCTCGTCTAACGGTTTATAGGTATTGGAATAGCTCTGAAAATAAGCCAGATACTTCTGCGCTTTTTGATAGCGACCGCGGTGGAAGAGAATCCCCTCTTCGATCTGCCGCGCCACGGAATACCCTCGATGACTGTACGACGGACTGAATGCGTCGTTGTTACAGAATGCGCATCCGCCGGTCGAGATCGTCCCATCCCGGTTCGGACAGGTAAAACCGGCGTCGATCACCACCTTCTGGACGCGCCCGCCGAACAGCCGCCGGAACCGGGCGGAGTAGCTGTTGAAGCGTCGGGAATCGCCCCAGGGGTAGATTTTCGTTTGAAGATCGGCCATCGTAAAGTGTGGTATAACAAAAAAGCGGTCAAGGACAGTGAAAGACCTTGACCGCATGGAGCGGAAGACGAGATTCGAACTCGCGACCCTCAGCTTGGGAAGCTGATGCTCTACCAACTGAGCTACTTCCGCGTTGTTTTCGACGTTGCAAAGATAGGCGTTCTCCGGAAATCTGCAAAAATTTCGCAAGATTTTTTGCGAGATGGCGTAAGGAACGGCAGAGAGGATTACGTCGCTGCGCGCCGTTATCCATGTGCTCCGCAGGCACCCCTACAAAGATTTTCTTCGGAGCAACTGCCGTTGCCCGTCTCGGATTTATGCCGCCCTCGCTTGCAAATAAATTTGCGCGGGGCACCCTAAATCCGACAAGCCTGCGGCTTGCCCCGAAAATCTTTGTGGGCGGAGATGGATTCGAACCACCGAAGTCGAAGACAGCAGATTTACAGTCTGCCCCATTTGGCCACTCTGGTATCCGCCCGAGCATAAAGAACAGTTGCAAAAAAGAAAGAGCCGATGGAGGGATTCGAACCCCCGACCAGCTGATTACAAATCAGCTGCTCTGGCCAACTGAGCTACATCGGCGTTTTTTGCGTGGGCAAAGATAGAGAACAATTCCCGATCCGACAAGACCGAGGCCGAAAAATCGGTAAAAAAAACCTATTTTTGTTGCGCCCTCCGGCACGGCGATTGCTCGGGAAAGGCCCGTACACCACACACGAAAAACACACGCTACACACGTCATGGCATCCACCAACTTCGTCGACTATGTCAAGATATACGCCCGTTCGGGGAACGGCGGACCCGGATCGAGCCACTTCCGGCGCGAGAAATTCGTCGAGTTCGGCGGCCCCGACGGAGGAGACGGTGGGCGAGGCGGACACGTCATTCTGCGCGGCAACAGCCAATATTGGACCCTGATCCACCTCAAGTACCAGCGGCACCAGATGGCCGAGAACGGCGAGGGGGGAAGCGGCGCCAAGAGTCATGGGCGGAACGGACGGGACATCGTGCTCGACGTGCCGTTGGGGACCGTGGCCCGGGATGCCGAGACAGGCGAAGTGGTGGCCGAAGTTACGGAAGACGGACAGGAGGCGATCCTGGTCCGCGGAGGACGGGGCGGGCTGGGCAACTGGCACTTCCGCACCGCCACGAACCAGGCACCGAGGTATGCGCAGCCGGGCGAACCGATGCAGGAAGGATGGTTCGTACTGGAGCTGAAGGTGTTGGCGGACGTGGGGCTGGTGGGATTTCCGAACGCCGGGAAGTCGACGCTGCTGTCGGTGGTATCGGCAGCGAAGCCGAAGATCGCCGACTATGCTTTCACCACCCTGGAACCGAACCTCGGGATCGTAGAGGTACGCGAGGGGCGCTCGTTCGTGATGGCCGACATCCCCGGAATCATCGAAGGAGCGCACGAAGGACGAGGGATCGGAACCCGGTTTCTGCGCCACATCGAGCGAAATTCGGTGCTGCTGTTCATGGTACCGGCCGATACGAAAGATATCGTGGACGAGTACGGCATTCTGCTGAACGAGCTGCAGCAGTACAACCCGGAGATGCTGGACAAAAAACGGCTGTTGGCGATCACCAAGAGCGACATGCTGGACGACGAGCTGACCGAGGGGTTGCGGCAGGAGATCGAAGCGGCCGAGGCACTGAGAGGCATCCCTTATTTGTTCATCTCGTCGGTGGCGGGGTTGCACATCCGCGAGCTCAAGGATCGACTCTGGGAAGCCTTGACTCAAGACTAACCTTTCTTGGTACGACAGGAGGGGCAGCCCGTTAACAAAAAAAGCGCTTCCCCTTCAAGATGGGAAAGCGCCCCGCGTTCAATAAGTCGTACAACCCTCGAACTCGCTACCGTTTTTTCGCCCGAATGTCCACCGATTCGCCGCCCATCGTGAGCCGCAGTTCCGCCGTCGAACCGTTCAGCTCCCGAATCGTATAGGTCCCGTACAACTGACCGTCGATATACGTTTTGATCGTCCGGCCGTCGAGCGTATAAGTCCCTTCGCCGTTCCCCAGCGCACCCGAACCGGTATAGGTGCCGTTCACCCGGAAGGTGATCGTAACCCCGACGCTCGACCCGACGCTGACCGAGGTCCATTCTCCGCCATCGAACTTCACCGCCGTAGCATCCCACGTACCGACGATCTGTTCCTTCAAGTTTTCATCCTTGTCGTCGTCCTTCGAACACGAAGCGAACGACACGACCATTGATGCGACCGCTCCGAGCAGCAACATCCGTGAAAACAGTTTCTTCATCATTTTTTTGCGTTTTTTTATTGGTTTTGTGCAATAGTGCCATCGGGAGTCGCCGGGTCGGCACGACGCAAAAAAAAGACGCAGTGCCAATCCACAACGTCCCAAGGGTTCCTACGCCCTTTCTTAACAATGGACAGCACTGCGCATAAGAAACGCGCAGCATGCCCTTGTTAAGAGTAACGAAAAAATAGCCTTTAATGGTCTAAGTGTAGGAATTTCGGGACGTTAAGGCTACAAATATATCTATCGCGGAGAAAGGTCGCATTCCACGTCTCTCTCCGTATCGGCGAAGATACGTAAAGTCCAGGAAAATACGAAATTCGGACAACTAAAAATCACTCCTGCATCCACCGCCGAACCTCCTCGATCCGCCTCTCCATCTCGGCCGGCTCGGTCGGTTCCATGAGGTAGCGCACCAGGCACAGGTTCCGAGCCCCCGCCGCCCGAACGGCCGACAGGTTTTCCGGAAAGATCCCCCCGATCGCCACCACCGGCAGACGCGAAAAGCCCATCACCTCGCCCAGCAACGCCGTCCCCACCACCGGATCCGGCACCGCTTTCGTTGTCGTCGGGTAGACCGGGCCGAAACCGATATAATCCACCCCTTTTAAAGATTGCGCCGCCCGAGCCTGAGCGATCGAATGGGTCGAAAGCCCCACGATCCTCCCCTCGCCCACCAAACGCCGCACCTCGCCCACCGGCAGATCCTCCTGCCCGACATGCACCCCGTCGGCCTCGGCAAGAACCGCGATATCCGGACGGTCGTTGACAATAAATCGAGTCTGCGTCCCGCGCGTTACGGTCCGCACCTCCCGAGCCACCCGCAACAACTCACCATCCGCCATCTCTTTCTCGCGCAGCTGGAGCATCCGCACTCCGGAACGCACAGCCACCTCGGCCGCAGCCGCATGACCGACTCCCGGACGGGTCAATATCACATACAATCCAAAATCTTCCATCGCTTTTACGGCTTAATCTGTTCATTAGCACAAAGACAGAACCGTTCTTTGTGAAGACAAAAAGAACGGTTCCGTACAGTATGGATATTTATAACAGATCGATTTTAGCAATCATTAATTCAGCGGCTTTTCGCCCCGAAAGCAACATACCACCGAAGATCGGTCCCATGCGGAAGCTGCCACTGACCCCGTTGGCCGCCATTCCGCTCACGAACAGACCGGGATAGATCTCTTTGGTATTTTCGACCGTCAGCCGTTCGCCCTCTTCGACATTCAGCGAGCGTTCGCCGACCACCTCGCCCGTCGGGGTATCGAGTCGGACGTTGTTTTTGCGCGCCACCAGCCGAGCGATCATACAGTCATGTCCGGTCCCGTCGAGCACCGTGCGGGCCGAGACCATCAACGGATCGACGTGCATCCCCTCTCTCATCACCGGCGCCCAGTTGACCACCAGTCCGGCGACCTCTTCGTTGCGGAAGATCACGTCCTCGACCGAGTAGCAGTTGAAGATCGTCGCTCCGGCGCGGGTCGCGGCGTAGACCAAGGCCGAGGTGGCATGCACCGAATCGACCACATAAGCATCCCCCGTGTAGGGTTTGTAGGCGACGCCGAGCTCTTCGAGAATCGGCAGCGCCTCGCCCTGGACGATGATGTCGTTGAACATCATCGCCCCGCCCCACATCCCACCGCCGGGAGCGAGTTTGCGTTCGTAGAGGACGACGCGTTTGCCGGCCCGCGCCAGGTAATAAGCGGCCACGAGACCGGACGGACCACCGCCGACGATCGCAGCATCGACCGTGAGGTTGGTTTTCAGTTTTTCGAAATAGTTTTCGACTATTCCGAGCGAAACGAGTTTTTCCATCGTTCGTTTGAATGATTTTGTGGAGGTTTCGGAGCGCATGCGCATAGAGGCACACGCATGTACGGCCCGAAACTTCGCGTTAAACAAGAACCGTTTAACACCCTTCGAGAAATTCCCTTCGGCGGCATTATCCGCATCAGGTTCTACGGGTATAATCTCAGCCTCGTCCGGATTTCCGATCTTCACGTCGCAATCTTCGCGACCGGCGGACGAAGCACCCCTATCTAAGACTCGACAAAGGTACGCGTTTCCGCCCGAAAAACCAAATGTCCGCCCCTCCGCGGGCTGCGTTCCGGTGCCGCTCGGCACTCGAGCCGGGCCGTATCTGCCTCAATAACAGCCTGCCGATTGCCTGCCGGGCGAGCCGACTTCCGCCTCGATCTCCCCATGACAGCCCGGAGCCACCCCCCGCGACGGGCTGCAAGCATCCCGCCCTGGCTCCGGCCTGTTCTGTTCAAAGACAACCGTTTCCGCCGGGGGAAATCTCCCTCTCGGGGGAAGTTAACGCATTCCCTCTAACCCGCTCGAGCCGCGGGGGCTCATCCTTTTTGGTATGCCCCAAAAAGGATGCAAAAAACGCATCCAAGGGGACTACGCCCCCTTGGCAATCCCCCTCATATCTCTTTCGGTAGTCGACGCATCGCCGAAAACTGCGATCTTCGATCGCTCGGGACGGCCGCCGCCCCTCGGGAGGCCCGCAATTTTGCCGCTTAAGCGTCTTTGATTGCGGCCGCTCCCGGGCGTCCGACCCGGTGCCACTAAAAATCCGCCGCAGCCGTCGCCCGCGGGAATTTCTTCTCGGTTTGATCTTGCATCAGCGAAATTTCTCCAAGATCTCACCATGACGGCCCGAAGCCACCCCAGGCGGAGGGCCGGTGCCGCTCGGCACTCGAAAACTGGAGTTTGCTTTGCAAGCCTCCGCTGGCTTCGACCCAAAAATATCTGCGAA
>JAIDFC010000192.1 GCA_029054535.1 Rikenella sp.
AATGGCAGTGCGAAACGCCGATTCCCTCGGCCCGCATCGCATCGACGGCGGTCCGGATCTGACCGAAAGTACCGCCGCACCCTACGACCAACAATTCTCCCCCGTCCTGATCGCCATAGACCGTCTGTTCCGGCAAGAAATCGGCCACCCGCGCCACCTTTTCGGCCCGCAGTTCGACCATCCGTTGGTGGTTCTGCGGATCGTGCGAGAGACATCCCACGCAATCCTGCTTTTCGAGCCCTCCCAGACGGTGTTCACACCCCGGCGACCCCGGTAGCGCCCAGCTCCGGGCCAACCGTTTCTCGTCGCGCACATAGGGAAGGAATCCCCCCTCGGGCCGTTCCGTTACCACCGGCGGATGAATCTCCGGATAGTCGCTCATCGACGGAATCCGCCACGCCTCGGACCCGTTGGCAATATACCCGTCCGACAGCAGTATAACCGGAGTCATATGCTCCATTGCGATCTTCGCCGCCCGAAACGCCGCATCGAAGCAGTCCGACGGCGTGCAAGCCGCCATCACCACCAACGGACACTCGCCGTTCCGCCCCCAAAGAGCTTGATACAGATCGGCCTGTTCGGTCTTGGTCGGCAGCCCGGTCGACGGCCCGCCCCGCTGTACGTCGATCACCACCAACGGCAGTTCGGTCATCACGGCCAGCCCCAGCGCCTCGCTCTTGAGCGACAACCCCGGTCCCGAGGTGGTCGTTACCGCCATATCCCCGGCAAAAGACGCCCCGATCGCGGTGCAGATCCCGGCAATTTCATCCTCGACCTGCAAGGTCTTCACCCCCAGATCCTTTCGTTTGGCCAGCTCCTCCAAAATCGCCGTCGCCGGCGTGATCGGATACGAACCGCAGAACAACGGCCGCCCCGACTTCTCCGAAGCGGCCATCAAGCCCCAAGCCGCAGCCACGTTCCCCGAGATGGTCCGATAGGTCCCCTTGGGCAACTTCGCCGCCGGCACTTGGTAAGTGGTCGCGAAAATATGGGTATTGGCCGCATAATTATACCCCCCTTTCAAAGCCAAAACATTGGCCTCGGCTATCGCCGGTTTCTTGGCGAATTTCTTACGGAGGTACGATTCGGTATGCTCCAGCGGCATGTCGTAGAGGCAAAAACAAACCCCCAGTGCGAACATATTCTTACACTTGTTGACCGCCTTGAGGTCGAGTCCGGTTTCGGCCAAGGCATCGCGCGTCATCGAAGTAATCGGCGCGCGCACGATGTTATAGTCTGCAATCCCCAGCTCCTCGAACGGGTCGAGGGTTGCGAACCCGGCCTTTTTGACGGCCGCCTCGGTCAAGCTGTCGGCATCGACGATCACCGTGGCTCCGCTCTTCAACCACTTGCGATTCGCCCGCAAGGCCACCGGATTCATCGCCACCAACAGATCGCAATAGTCGCCCGAGGTCAAGACCTTTTCGCTCCCGATATGCACCTGGAAGCCGGAAACGCCGGCCATGGTCCCCTGCGGTGCGCGAATTTCGGCCGGATAGTCCGGAAAAGTCGCGATACTGTTTCCCCCCAGTGCCGACGTGTCGCTGAAGAGCGTCCCGGTAAGTTGCATTCCGTCGCCCGAATCCCCTGAGAATCGGATGACTACGTCATTTGTTTGCTGCATATATTCGAATTGAATTTGCTTCAGCAAATATTGGGATTTTTTTACGGATAACCAACGAAAAACGGGGCGATCTCCGAAAAGATCGCCCCGCCCTAACATCCGAATGCAGCCGGACTAAAATCAGAAATTACCGAAATGGAGTCCGATTTCGCCATGCGGCATGACATCTTCTTCATAGACCGTGATACGGTATCGATTGGTCGAGATCTCCGTCGAAATAAAATTAGCCGATGTCGTCAAACGTGAAAATGCGGGAGAGACGTTGTGGAAGTACAGTTCGACATCGAGCGTATTCCCTTCTCGAATAAATTCTCCGATAAAACCGTTCGTCGAACCGGTAAAAAAGTAGGTCTTACCATTATCGACGATCCGAATATCGACCGATCCCGATTGTAACCCGGTCATCCCGATAGCAACCGTTTTTTCACGCGAAATGTTTGTCCGAACTGTATTAGACGATGAGTCCGGATGAGCCAGAACGGTAGCGAAAGCCGCCATTCCACAGAACAAAAGAACCGAGAACAGAAATCTTTTCGTTTTCATAACACATTGGTTTTAAGGATTAATAAAAAACAGCCACAATACCGGCTGTATCATTCGGATCGATCAGCCCTCCGGGTTTCGTAGGCCACGTAACGCGAGTCGACTGCGACTCCGGCGAGTCGAATTGCAGAAAAGCCGCTCCGCTAAACCGCCGGAAACGCGGCGAAACGTTGTTCAAGGTAATCTCGACATCGCAATACGTACCCGTAAACGGGAAACTCCCCAACGACACGTCTCCCGATACGCCGGAACCGGACCCCATGAAATAATAGGTTTTTCCGTCGTTCGTAACACGAATACTCACGTTGCCGGACTGCAAACCGTTCATCTGGACATACATAATTTTCTGAGTCGTATTCCGAGCCAGCGTCGTTTCGTCCTTTTCCACATCCTGCCCGTAGGCCTGTCCGAAAAGAAACGCCAGCGGCGCGCACAAAAGCAAAAATGCAACAAGGAAATGTTTAGCTTTCATAACGTCGAATTTTGAGAGTGAATAACTGCATTAAAAATAATAATTTAAATCGAAATAATACAAAAAAAAGAGAGGGATTTTTTTTCATCCCTCTCTTTCTTAGATTGCGTATAAACCCAACCAATTTATTACTTGTAGCTGGAATAGTATTTCATGAATTGAGTCCGTTCGTACAGAAGCGGGTTCGGAATGTTCCGAGCATTCAGTCGACCAATGAAATCGGCTGGCGTTCGGAAATCGTGCCGCCTCATCCAATCGACGATAAACGCGTTCATCTCGCCGATTATCCCCATCCCCTGTTCGTACACGACGCTCGCCACCTCGACCGCCGAAGCTCCGGCCAACATCGCTTTGACCGCATCGGCACCGGTGTGTACCCCTGTCGAAACCGCTACGTCGATCAAAGGCAACGCTCCATTCACCAAAGCCGTCCAACGCAAAACGTTCGACAACTCCGCCCGGTGGCTGAAAATCTCGCCCGCTCGGACCGTCATCCGTTCGATATCGATATCGGTCGGATAGAAGCGATTGAAGAGCACCGCCCCTTTCACGTTCCGATAGTAGAGTTCGCGCACGATCGCCAACGGATTGGTGAACCCCGCGCCGAGCTTCACCGCCAGCGGAATTCGGATCGCATTTTTGACCCGCGTAATGATATTCAGGTAATGGCGTTCGATCTCGTCCGACGAAGTTTCCTTGTCGGTCGGCAGCAGGAAGATGTTCAACTCCAACGCATCGGCCCCGGCCGTCTCGATCACCCGCGCGTAGTCGACCCACTCGCCCACCTCGCGGCAGTTGATGCTGGCGATGATCGGAATACTGCACTGCTGTTTGGCATCCTCGATCAACTTCAGATAAAGCCCTAGGCTGTTCTCCCGCACATAAGCGCGCACGTAATCCGCCGCCTCCGGATAGTCGCTGTAACTATCCACCAGCGCCGTTTCGTTCATGATCTGCTCCTCGAAAATCGACTTCAACACCACAGCCCCCGCACCGGCCCTCTCGGCATCCTTAAGTCCCTGGAGCGTCGAACTCAGACCCGAACTGCTCAGGACGATCGGGCTATTCAGCTCCAATCCCAGATATTTCGTCTTCAATTTCATAATTATATAGAATTTATAATCGTATCCGATCGTTCTTTCAATAATTCCGCTCACCGAAAATGCTGCTGCCGATCCGCACCATCGTCGCCCCCTGGTCGATCGCCGTCGGATAGTCGCCCGACATGCCCATCGACAAAGTATCGATCTCGGGCAGGTACTCCGTACGAAGGCGTTCGAAAAAGCTCCTGAGGCTTGCAAATTCCCGTTTCACCTGCTCCGGGTCGTCCGTCAGCGACGCCATCCCCATGAGGCCCCGGATCCGGATGTTGCGGAGTCCGGTCAGCGAACCATCTTGCAAAAAATGTTCCAATTCGGCCGCTTCCCACCCGAATTTCGTCTCCTCTCGGGCGACACGCACCTCCAACAACACGTCGATCGCCCGCCCCACCCGAGCTGCCTCGCGGTCGATCGTCTCGGCCAGCCGCAGCGAGTCCACCGAATGGACGAGCGACACGAACGGCGCGATATACTTGACTTTATTGGTCTGCAAGTGGCCGATCATGTGCCACTCGATGTCGTCCGGCAGGAGGGCGTGTTTGGCGACCAACTCCTGCGGACGGCTCTCGCCGAAGATGCGTTGCCCGGCCTCGTACGCCTCGCGTACGGCCTCCGCCGGATGGAATTTCGACACCGCCACCAGCACGACTCCGGCCGGCAACGTCTCCCGAATCCGGGTCAGATTATCTGCGATCGTTCCCATCGTTTCGATTTTTATCCCTATATTTGTGGTGGATAGCGCGCTCATGCACGCATATTGTCTGCACAATTAAAAAATTAAAGATAGATGGAAATCAAGAAATCCCCCAAGGCCGACCTCCAGAACAAACGGGGTCTCCTGCTGGAAATCGGTTTGGTCGTCGCGCTCGGTCTGGTGATCGCCGCGTTCTCCTACACGCCGAAAGAGCACCGCATCGAGAAGATCGACATGAACTACGGTCCGGTCGAGGAGCAGATGACCGAGATCACGCGTCAGGACCAGAAGCCGCCCGAACCCCCGAAGAAGGTCGAGGTGAAGGTGATCGCCGACCTGCTCCAGGTGGTGA
>JAIDFC010000193.1:0-1667 GCA_029054535.1 Rikenella sp.
GATGGCTTCGATCAGAAAACAGGCCTAAACCAATAGCCAGTCTGAAAGCAACTGCGATCAAAGATCGCGCGCCCCGGCTGACAATTGGCAGGCAATCGGCAGGTCAGGTAAAACGCCCGGCGGAACCCCGCGCACTCGGAGAGTGCGATTGAGGAAAGAAATGATAATCAAAACCATACGTTATGAAAAGCATTCAAGTACAAATCGACAAGATTTTCGCCCCGGCCTCGAGCGTAACGGCGGCAGATGTGGCCGCGTTGCAGCCCGAAATCGAGCAGGCTAATGCGTTGGTACACAGCGGCGAAGGAAAAGGAAGCGACTTTCTGGGGTGGGTAAACCTGCCGAGCTCGATCACGGCGGCGCAGCTCGACGAGATTCAGGCGGCGGCAGACGTTCTGCGCAACGAAGCCGATGTGATTATTGCTATCGGCATCGGCGGTTCGTATCTTGGGGCCAAAGCCGTACTCGAAGCCCTGAGCGGGTCGTTCGACCACCTCGCTTTGCCTAAGAAAGGAGTGAATCCGCGTGTCCTGTTTGCCGGGCAGAATATCAGCGAGGATTATACTTGGGAGCTGTTGGAGGCGGTCAAGGATTATGATATTGCGACGATCGTGATCTCGAAGTCCGGGACGACGACCGAGCCGGCCATCGCGTTCCGGATCATCCGCGACGAGATCGAACGGCGGTACGGCAAGGCGGAGGCGGCACGACGGATCGTGGCCGTAACCGACAGCTCGAAAGGGGCGTTGCGGAAACTGGCCGATACGGAGGGGTATAAAACGTTCGTGATTCCGGATAATGTGGGGGGGCGTTTCTCGGTGCTGACGCCGGTGGGACTGTTGCCGCTGGCGGTGGCTGGGGTGGATGTGCGCGGGTTGGTTTCCGGTGCGGCCGAGATGGAACGGCTCACGGCTACGGCTCCGTTTGCGGAGAATCCCGCGATGCAGTATGCGGCGGCCAGGACCGCTCTGTATCGGGCAGGAAAGAAAATCGAGATCCTGGCTTCGTACGAACCGAAATTGCAGAACATCGGCGAGTGGTGGAAGCAGCTCTACGGCGAGAGCGAGGGGAAAGAGGGGCGCGGGATTTTTCCGGCATCGGTAACGCTGACGGCGGACCTGCACTCGATGGGGCAGTACATCCAGGAGGGCGAGCGGACGATGTTCGAGACGGTGATCCGGGTGGCCGAACCGGCTCACGAGTTCCGGATCGAGGCCGATGCGGAGAATCTGGACGGGTTGAATTTCTTGGCCGGTCGTCGGATCAGCGAGGTGAACCGGATGGCGATCCTGGGGACGATGCTGGCACACGTGGACGGCGGGGTGCCGAATATTGCGATCGAGCTGCCGCGGATCGACGCCCGGTCGATCGGCGGGTTGCTCTATATGTTCGAGAAGGCTTGCGGGATCAGTGGTTATGCGCTGGGGGTCAATCCGTTCGACCAGCCGGGGGTCGAGGCGTACAAGAAGAACATGTTCGCGCTGCTCGGTAAGCCGGGGTACGAGGCGGAGGGGGAAGCGTTGCGCGCGCGGCTGTAGGATAGAGAGGGGCTTTGACCTGATTTCGAGCAATCGGTGTGGGCGCGTTAGTAGGGAGGGGGGGAGAACCAACACGCGCCGGTTTTTAAAAAAATATTGCAGAGTTGAGGGGAGCGCCAAAAAAAAAAA
>JAIDFC010000193.1:1677-8774 GCA_029054535.1 Rikenella sp.
GAAGCGTCATATGTTTATAAGCGACAGGTTTATTGAGGGGCTTTGACTTTTTTTCGAGAAATCGGTGTGGGCGCGTTGGTCGGCTGGAGATCCGACGAACGCGCCTCTTTTATTACATAAGGTGTCGAGCTTTGCCGAGCCTCCGAATATTCCCCTTTTTATTCCCCTCAGAAATAGAAAGGCCTCACAATCATATGACTGTGAGGCCTTTCTGTGCCCAGGACAGGAATCGAACCTGCACGCCTTGCGGCACACGCACCTGAAACGTGCGCGTCTACCTATTCCGCCACCTGGGCTTGTATATAAATAAAGAGTAAAGCGTCGCACCCTTTCGGATGCAGGGACAAAAGTAGCGCTTTCTTCCGAAACCTGCAAACCTCCGTCGAAAATAATCCGCTCCATCCCGACGCTCGAGTCGCTAATCCCTTCAGAAACAAAGCGAATCGGACGTTAAAAAATATCTTTCAGCTCTAGCAAGCTCCGCACCTCGTGCAACGGTCGCTGGTCGTGTTCCGCCCCCGTCGGATTGACGAACACCGACGGCATCCCCACCGTCGACGAACCGTAGATATCCGTATAGACGTCGTCCCCCACCATAATGCACTCCCCGGGTCCCACCTCCGCCTTGCGCATCGCGTATTCGAAAATCCCCGGGTTCGGTTTGCCGATCCCCGCGAACTCCGACGTCGTGATGCGTTGGAAAAACCGCTTCAGGCCGCTGTGTTCCACCTTTCGGAACTGCACCTCGTTGAACCCGTTGGTAATGAGCGACATCGGATATCCCTTGCCGTGCAGATACTCCAACACCTCGATCGAGTGCGGCATCAGCGTATTGAACGTCGGCGAGATTCGCAGATATTCGTCGCTCATCTCCATCGCCCGGTGCGGGTCGTCGATCCCCGCCGAAGCCAACAACCGAACGAAACGCTGGTTGCGAAGCGTCTCGCGGTCCACGATCCCGTCCCGATACTCGATCCAGAGTTGTTGGTTGATCTCGCGGAACGTCCCGTAATAGGCGTCGAAGTCCGGAAATCGATCCGCCATGCCGAACGTCGCGAAGAGTTCGCGCTGAGCGGCCTCCTGGTTGGCACGGACGTCCCAGAAAGTGTCGTCGAGGTCGAAAAAGATGTGTTTGTAGTTCAGCATACCGAGCGAGTATTCAGAGTACAAAAGTAGCGAAAATTTTCGGGTAAAAACGCCGCTTCGTCCGGTTGGGCGAGATGACAGGAAAGACTGACATTTTGACACGAATACAATTTGGCACAACACTTGATAATGATAAATGCGGAAAAAATAAAAAAAACAAAACATCATACATTATGGGAAAGATTATCGGTATCGACCTAGGGACGACCAACTCGTGCGTCTCGGTCATGGAAGGCAACGAACCCGTTGTGATTCCGAACAGCGAGGGACATCGGACCACGCCGTCGATCGTGGCGTTCACCGAAAACGGCGAGCGGAAAGTGGGCGATCCGGCCAAGCGGCAGGCGATTACCAATCCGAAACGGACCATTTTTTCGATCAAACGGTTCATGGGCGAGACCTACAGCCAGGTGAAAGGCGAGCTCGAACGCGTGCCGTATGAGGTGAAAGATGAACACGGCGTGCCGCGGATCGCGATCGACGGTCGGTTGTATAGTCCGCAGGAGATCTCGGCCATGATTCTCCAGAAGATGAAGAAGACCGCCGAAGATTACTTGGGTCAGGAAGTTTCGGAAGCCGTGATTACCGTTCCGGCTTACTTCAACGACTCGCAACGGCAGGCTACGAAAGAGGCCGGCGAGATCGCCGGTTTGAAAGTGGCGCGGATCATCAACGAACCGACCGCAGCGGCGCTGGCTTACGGGCTGGAAAAGTCGGATAAGGATATGAAGATCGCCGTTTACGACCTCGGTGGGGGGACTTTCGATATCTCGATCCTCGAACTCGGCGACGGGGTGTTCGAGGTAAAGTCTACGAACGGGGATACCCACCTCGGAGGGGACGACTTCGACCACGTGATCATCGACTGGCTGGCCGGCGAGTTCGAGGCGCAGCACCATGTGGACCTGCGGAAAGACCCGATGGCCCTGCAGCGACTGAAAGAGGCGGCCGAAAAAGCCAAGATCGAGCTTTCGAGCGCGACCGAAACGGAGATCAACCTGCCGTATATCATGCCGATCGACGGCGTGCCGCAGCACTTGGTAACCAAGCTCTCGCGGGCTAAGTTCGAGCAGTTGGCGGACAAACTGATCCATGCCACGATCGAACCGTGTCGCAAGGCGTTGGAAGACGCCGGGCTGACCGCTTCGCAGATCGACGACGTGATTTTGGTCGGCGGGTCGACCCGTATCCCGGCGATTCAACAGGTTGTCAAAGAGTTCTTCGGCAAAGAGCCGTCGAAAGGGGTCAACCCGGACGAAGTGGTGGCCATCGGGGCGGCTATTCAGGGCGGTGTCTTGACCGGCGAGGTGAAAGATGTCTTGTTGCTGGACGTAACCCCGCTGTCGCTCGGGATCGAAACCATGGGCGGCGTGATGACCAAACTGATCGACGCCAATACGACCATTCCGACCCGGAAGTCGGAGGTCTTCTCAACCGCGAGCGACAACCAGCCGTCGGTCGAAATCCACGTCTTGCAGGGCGAACGCCAGATGGCAAGGGACAACAAGACCATCGGACGGTTCCACTTGGACGGGATTCCGGCTGCTCCGCGCGGGGTGCCGCAGATCGAGGTAACGTTCGACATCGACGCCAACGGGATCCTGAACGTCTCGGCCAAAGACAAGGGGACCGGCAAGGAACAGAGCATCCGGATCGAAGCTTCGTCGGGTCTGACCGACGCCGAAATCCAGCGCATGCGGGACGAAGCCAAGGCCAATGAAGCCAAAGACAAAGAAGAACGCGAACGGGTCGACAAGATCAATGCGGCCGACTCGCTGATCTTCAGCACCGAAAAACAGCTCAAAGAGTACGGCGACAAGATTCCTGCCGACAAAAAATCGGCGATCGAGACGGCGTTGAACGGGTTGAAAGAGGCGCACAAGGCACAGAACCTGGCCGATATCGACAAGTATTCGGAGGGGCTGAATGCCGCATGGCAGGCGGCTTCGCAGGACATCTACAACGCGAGCAACAACGCAGGCGGCGCAGCCGGAGGAGCGGGAGCCGATGCGAACGGCGCGCAGCAGCAGGGAACTTCGGCAGACGAAGGGCCGCACGATGTCGAATTCGAAGAAGTGAAGTAACACACCCGGCGGCGAGGCGAAACGCGCCTGGCACGCATACGCGCACCGAACAGGGCGGACGGACCGAAATCCGTGTCCGCCCTGTTTTTTCGCTCCCCACCCCGTCAAAACCAAGAACGAGTATGAAGAAAAGAGCTTTTTTCTCAACGATCCTATCGTCCCGGATGTTGCTGCTGTTGTTGTTCGGCAGCCCGTGGATCTCCGCGGCCCAGGCCCAGCAGGTCTCGGCCGAACAAGCCGTGCAGTTTCAGAAAATCAACCAAGTGCTTTATCTGATCTCGCGCGGCTACGTCGATACGGTCGACCTGCCGAAAGTGGTCGAAGGAGCCATCGCCGAGATGCTCGGTAGTCTCGACCCCCACTCCACCTACATCTCGCCCAAGGAGATGAAGACCGAGGAGCAGGAGATCGAAGGCAATTTCGAGGGGATCGGTATCGAATTCAACGTCCTGCGCGACACGATCGTGGTGGTGAACACCGTCCCGGGCGGTCCTTCGGAACAGGTCGGGCTTCAGTCCGGCGACCGCATCGTGTACGTGAACGGAGAGTTGAAAACCCCGGTCCGGCTGAACGACGTGCCGGCCTTTCTTCGCGGACCGAAAGGGACTCGGGCCGAACTGCGGGTGGTTCGTCCCGGCGTCTCCGACACCCTCGAATTCAGCATCGTACGCGACAAGATTCCGATGCACAGCCTCGACGCCGCCTACCGGGTCGACGAAAAGACCGGCTACGTCAAGCTGAACCGCTTTATGGCCACCACGAACGACGAGTTGCAGGAGGCGTTGAGGCGGATGGAGGGCATCGAGGCCCTGGTGCTCGACCTGCGCGGCAACGGCGGAGGGCTGCTCGACCAATCGATCCGCGTGGCCGGCAACTTTCTGAAACCGGGCAGCTTAGTAGTCTACACCGAAGGGGCTAACATGCCTCGCCAGGAGATTCGAACCCCGTGGTCTCCTCCGTTGTTTTCGACCGGTCGCCTGGTCGTGTTGGTAGACGAAAGCTCGGCCTCGGCTTCCGAGATCGTCGCCGGCGCCATGCAGGACTGGGATCGTGCCACGATCGTCGGCCGGAGGACCTTCGGCAAGGGGCTCGTCCAGCAACAGGTGCCGCTCAACGACGGTTCGGCCATCCGGCTCACCGTGGCCCACTACTACACGCCGTCCGGCCGGTCGATCCAGCGACCCTATAAGCAGGGCGACCTGACGGGTTACTACCGCGACTTCGCCGACCGCTACGACTCGGGCGAGCTGACAGGCGGCTCGGTTCCGACGGCCGACACGTCGCATCTTTTCCGGACGCTGGTTCAAGGGCGCGCGGTCTACGGCGGCGGGGGCATCACGCCCGACGTCTTCGTACCGATCGACACCACGGCCTACTCCGACTACTGGAGTCGCCTGGTGCGCCGAGGGATCCTGCTGGAGTTCGTCGTTACGGAGCTGGACCGCAATCGGGCGGGGTACCAGGAGCGGTATCCGGATTTCGAGACTTTCGCCCGTGATTTTTCGTTGACGCCGGAGATGACCGAACGTCTCGTCGCCTTGGCTCGCCAACGCGGCGTAGAGGAGGACGCTCCCGGTCTGGAACGTTCTCGTCGCCTGATCGGAACGCAGATCAAGGCGCTGTTGGCACAACGACTGTGGGACACGACGGCCTATTATCGGGTGGTCCATGCCGAAAACGATCCGGAATTTTCCACTGCCGTCGCTATGACTAAATGATCCTATTTCCTGGCTACTGAGTGGAGAGTTCTTTCCTGGTCGAAAAGAACGAATCGCAAAAATTTTTGTATGTTCTTTCGCTGAAGTCGTTTCGGGGGATATGTTCCCCCGTTTTTCATTTTTCTCAGCCTGCGCCCGGGCGCGGGTCCGGTCGGTGAGATCATAACCCGACTTGAACAGGTTTTACCTTTTCATCGTCGTCGCCACCCTGGTGCGAAGGCAAATAAACGAAACCGTCGAAGCAGCCCCGGCAAAGAACAAGCCCCCAATAATACGTTATAATAGGCCTTTAGAGGAAGGCAGATTGAAGTCGAGCGGTTTCCGTTCGACCGCCATCCGAAGAGCCCGGGCAAAAGCCTTGAAAACCGCTTCGATTTTGTGGTGTTCGTTTCGTCCGCGGGCCGCGATGTGGAGGTTGCAGCGAGCCGCCTGAGCGAAACTGTCGAAGAAGTGTTCGAACATCTCGGTCGGAACGTCGCCGATCCGTTCGCGGCGGAATTCGACCTTCCAACGCGTGGCGATCCGACCGCCGAAGTCCAGCAGCACCAACGCGCGGCTTTCGTCCATCGGCAGCGCGAAACCGTAGCGGCCGATCCCCCGTTTGTCGCCCAGCGCCAGCCGGAACGCCTCGCCCAGCACCAAAGCCGTGTCTTCGATCGTGTGGTGTTCGTCGACCGCGAGGTCCCCCCGGGCCGAGAGCTGCAGGGCGAAGCCGCCGTGGTGGACGATCTGTTCCAACATGTGGTCGAAAAAGCCCAGTCCGGTTGCGATCTGCGATTCGGAACCGGACACGGGATCCAGGGAGAGCGTAATCGAGATATCCGTCTCGCGGCTCCGGCGCGAAACGGTGGCTCGTCGCCCGCCGCTCCGTACCGGGGTGAAAGTCGCTCCGTCCGGGGTCGGTTCGTCGAGTTGAGCCATCGCTTCGATCAACGCCGCATTCTCCTCCGGCGTCCCCACCGTCAACCGCAAACACCCCTCGCAACCCGGAATCCGAGACCGGTCGCGCACAATAATCCCCCGCTCGATCAGCCGATCGTAGACCCGTCGCGGCTCGTCGACCCGCACCAGCAGAAAATTCGCGTCCGACGGAAAAACTCGCCGAACCATCGGCAACCGCTCCAGCGCAACAATCAATTTTTTCCGCTCATCGACCAACACGGCGATCTGTTCCCGCCGTTCCGCCTCTTTCTCCAACTCGCCGAGCACCAGCCGTTCCGTGATCACATTCACCGAATACGGGTACTTGATCCGCTCCATCGCCGCCACGATCTCCGGTCCGGCAAAAGCGAACCCGATCCGAATCCCGGCCATTCCCCACGCTTTCGACAAGGTCTGCAACACGACCAGGTTCGGAAACTCATCCAGTCGGGACAAAAATCCTTCGTGGTCGGCAAAATCGATGTAAGCCTCGTCCAACACCACCACCCCGTCGAAACCGCGAATCACCCGTTCGACCTCCGCCGGGTCGAGCAGGTTGGCCGACGGGTTGTTCGGCGAACACAAAAACGCCAGCTTGGTCCGAGGCGTCGCGGCGGCCAAAAATCGGTCGGCGTCGAGCCGAAATTCCTCGGCCAAAGCCACTTCCGTCAGCCGCACGTCGTTCGTCGCTGCCGCCACGCGGTACATTCCGTAGCTCGGCGAAATCGCCAACGCCTCGTCCTCCCGAGGCTCGCAAAACACGCGAAACAACAGGTCGATCGCCTCGTCGCTCCCGTTCCCGCCCACGAAAATCCGATCCGACGACACGCCGCGCATCTCGGATACTTTGGTCCGTATACGTCGATTATGCGGATCGGGATAACGGTTGAACCCGTTCTCGAACGGGTTCTCGTTGGCGTCCAGATAGATCCCCAAATCGCCGGCGTACTCGTCCCGCGCGGTCGAATACGGAGCCATCTCGCGCACGTTCGCTCGAAATAAACTACGAATATCCATTGTGTTATTTTTGGTCTGTTCTTTAGCGACAGGAGGGTACTGTTCTTTTTGTGAACAAAAAGAACCAAAAAAACTTTCGGGAATGCTAACGCATTCCATGGGCTGCCGTAGTCAAGAGCACTTTGCCTTGTTTTGGGGTGGTTGCTTTTTAACGGGCGCATAGGTTTTCTCAAACTTAGTTTGCGCCCGCTAAAAAGTACCACCCCACACC
>JAIDFC010000194.1 GCA_029054535.1 Rikenella sp.
ACGGAAGTGTCGCCACGAAGAAAATGCCGATCCATAAATAATAGTTCGCCTGCAGATCGACGCAGGCCATGACACCCAGTGTCAACAATGGAAAAAGGACGAATGTGGTGAGTTGTACGACGGTGTGCAACCGAATATTCCGTAATCCGACTCTCAACTGCTCGCCGCTGAGCCGAAGGCCGTAGAAAAAGAAGATCACCCCCACACCCCAACCGGCCACTTCGGCGGGTGACCATCGCTCATGCTCGGCGCCCCAGCTCGGAGCCAGCCACGCTACGAAAATCGCTCCGAACAAGGCTATGATAAACGGATCGAATCCGTAACGTTTCAATCGTTTGAACATAAATCGTGCGATATTGCTTGAGATGTTCGATTCCTGAACAGGGTATGGAAGCGTCCTTTTTTCCAGGAAAGGGTGCTCCCAAGCACGTCGATGCAAAAACAGAGGGAAAAAGCGGAAACGGATAGAAATTTTCGGGAATTAATAGTTTCGGCCTGTTCAGAAACGAGCGCCTCGGTCTCTGCGCGAAGTCCCCCAGATTTTACCGAGCAACCCGCAGGGCGGGACTACCCTCGATCGCCGGCGGAACATTCGTCCGCCGGTTCCATCTGTTTCCGCCGGAGGATTGGCATTTTCGGCATTGTCTTCAATATCCTTTCGGTAGGCTCGTTTCAGCGACACCACGATCCAGACCATCGCACCCAGCGCCAACCAGCCCGACATCATTCGCCCATCGCTCGTTCTGAGGATCAGAGCCGCTGCCCCTCCGAAGATCATGACTTCTCCGATTGCTATCCACCGTTTTCGTTTCATAGTTCTGTACTTAAAGGATCCGGCCAAAGATACGGATTTTTCGAGATCGTCGCGGGCAAAAGTCGTGGGGTAGATGCGAGTAGGTTCGCGAGTCGAGCATTCTCAACCGGCAGGCCCGTAAAACACCCGATGGTCCGAAACTACTTCCAGAGATGGACCCGAACCGAAGCCTGTTGACAGAAATCGACCCCTCGAGCCGTCTGGTGGAAGACCAGCGCCGCTCGGATCGAGAGCCACGACGCCAGCGTTTTCGACCAGTAGAGGTCCGTCCGGTTGTAGAGCGGAGCGTTGTAGAACGCATCGCCCCAGTAGACCTGCGTTCCGTAGGTTCCCCAGAGCGGCATCAGCCCCTTGCCCGCGAAGAACGTATCCTCCAGCCCCCAGCCGTGCCATTCGATGTTGAACCGTGCGTGGAACCCCGCTCGAGCCGTCCATCCGCCCGCGTTGCCCACCTCGATCCGCCCCCGCGAGAGCGATCCCACGATTCCCGCATCCAGCGACAGCACGTCCAACGCCGTCAGATCTCCGAGATCGAAACCGCCGTAGATGTGATACATGACGTTGTCCACCAAGAAATTGGGAGCCTCACCCGCCTCCACCGCCCGTTCGCCGAGCCGGTAGTGGTACATGTAGCCCGCCAACCCGATCCGAAACAGCTGCCTCCGTCCGAGCCCCAGTTCCCCGGCCAAACCGGCCATAAACGACTCTTTACCCGTTTTCGTATCTTCCGCGTTCCAGTCGAAGAAGGCCTCGATTCCGCCTTGCGAGCCCTCCCAGCGCAGCAACGCTCCGGCCAGCGTCCGTTTGAAGTAGCCCACCGAGTCCGAGAACAAGGCCCGCGAGTAGTATCCGCGCATCTCGTCCCGCGGCACAAGGCCTCCGAATCCGTTGAAAACCTTCCCTTTGTAGTTATAGTAGGCCACGAAGTCCGGCACCTCGCCGAAAGGTTTTTGCCCGAATTGTTGCAGGAAAGCGACCCCCGTCATAATTCGATGTCCCGTGCCGAACCGCAGCCCGACGGTCGGCATCACCCACGCCCCCGAGAGCGTTTGCGGCGCCTTGTAGTCTGAGTTGGACTCGCCGTTATCGAGGAAAGTTCCGAGCCGCACGTCGTAGTCGAAGCGGAGTCGAGCCGTCGAATCCTCCGCCGCTCGGGCCGTTCCGATCAGTAGAGCCGCTCCTGTCGCCAGGAGCATTCCGCCGAAACATTTTCCGAATATCGCCATCTTCGCTAAAAATGAGTTTAAAAACAAAAATCCGTGCCCCCAGCATAACGAAGAGAGCACGGACTGTATGAAGCATCGGGTGGAAGATCGGGCTCGAACCGACGACCTCTTGAACCACAATCAAGCGTTCTAACCAACTGAACTACATCCACCGGGGGCAAAAGTACAACACTTTTCGGAACTACCAAAAAAAGTTCCCGAAAAAATGAGTTATTTTTGCGGGGTCAATTTCCAGGAAACGTCGGACAGTGATTCTTGAGACTTTCATAGCCCGCCGGTTGGGAACCGGAGGACGCCGAACGGCCGTCATGCAACGGGTCGCGACGCTGTGCGTGGCGGCGAGCGTGGCGGTGATGACGGTCGCGCTGGGGGTGGTGAACGGGTTCCGCACGACGATCGAGGAGAAGATCGCGGGTTTTGCCGCCGATATTCAGATCGCGGCGCTCGGGAACGGGAGCGGGTACGAGATGCTTCCCGTGGTGTTCGACTCTGCGTTGGTGCGCGAAATAGAGACCGAAGTGCCGGGCGTGGAACGCGTACAGCGGTTTGCGGCTAAGACGGGGATCGTGCGTGGCGACGAGTCGATCCAGGGGATTGTATTGCGGGGGTTGGGACCGGAGAGCGACACCGCGTTTCTGCACCGGCAGCTGGTTGCCGGGCGGATCCCGACCTACTCGGACACGGTTCGTAACCGCGACGCGGTGATTTCGGAGAGCCTGAGCCGGAGCATGCGGCTGGGGCTGGGCGACCGATTCGAACTGCTGTTCGTCGGCGACGAGGCGCCGCGACGGGATCGGCTCCGGGTGGCGGGGATCTACCGCAGCGGAATGGAGGAGTTCGACCGGATGACCGTTTTCGGCGATCTCGGGGTCGTGCAGCGGCTCAACGGCTGGGGGCGGGAGCAGATCGGCGGGTATGAGATCTTGCTGGCGGCGGAGAGCGATGCAGCGGAAGCGGCCCGAGCGGCCGACCGGATACTGGACGGAGGGGCAACGGACGAGAACGAGGAAGAGGCGACGGATGAAGAGGAGGCGTGGGATATTTGGACGACCGCAGGGGCGACCGACGAGACGACCGACGCGGGCGGCTACGGACAACGCCTCGTGGCGGCGACCGTAGCGGAGCGGTATCCGCAGATCTTCGACTGGCTCGCGATGCTGAGGCTCAATACGACGATCGTCATCGTCATCATGCTTGCCGTCGCGGTGGTCAACATGGCTTCGGGCGTTTTGATCGGGGTGCTGGAGCAGACCCGAACGATCGGAATCCTCAAGGCGCTCGGGATGGAGAACGGACCGTTGCAGCGCACGTTCGTCCTCCGTTCGGTGGGGATCACGCTGCGGGGGTTGCTGTGGGGCAATCTCGCCGGGCTGACCCTCTGCCTCGTGCAACAATACACCGGGATCGTCGCGCTCGACCCGGAGAATTATATGATGGCCGCCGTGCCGGTGCGGATCGACTGGGGCGAGATCCTGGCCCTGAACCTCGGCACGCTGGCCGTCGTTACGCTGGCGATGGGGCTGCCGACGGCCATCGTCGCCCGCATCGCGCCCGAACAATCCATCCGATTCCAATGATAAAACCGCACAACGAAGAGCCGACCGGCAAAAAAGAACAGGTCCGCGCGATGTTCGACTCGATCGCCGGGCGTTACGACCTGTTGAATCACCTGCTGTCGCTGAACATCGACCGCCGGTGGCGGCGGAGGGTGGTGAGGATGGTGCGGCGACAGGGTCCGGAGAGCGTGCTCGACGTCGCCACCGGGACCGGCGACCTGGCGATCGCTCTGGGGCGGGCTTTGCCCGAGGCGGCGATGACCGGCGTGGACCTGTCGCCCGAGATGCTCCGGATCGGACGGGAGAAGGTGGCGGCAAGGTTTCCCGGTCGCGAATTTCCGATGGTCGAGGGGGATGCCGAGCGGCTGCCCTTCGACGACGAGGCATTCGGGGCGATCACCTGCGGCTTCGGAGTGCGTAACTTCGAGGACCTGGCAGCGGGTTTGAGGGAGATGCACCGCGTGCTGAGGCTTGGCGGGGGGGTCTATGTGCTCGAATTTTCGATGCCCCGACCGGGGAGCTGGCTGGGAGGGCTGTACCGGTTCTACTTCCGGCGGATTCTGCCAGCGATCGGACGACTCGTCTCGCGGGATGCCAGAGCTTACGCCTACCTGCCGGAGTCGGTGGGCGAATTTCCGTACGGGGAGCGATTCTGCGCCTTGCTGACCGAAGCCGGATTCGTCGAACCGCGCAGAACGGTGCTCATGGGGGGAATCGCGACGATCTACCAAGCTGAAAAACGATGAAACGACCGATTTTTTTGCTCGCCTTTATCACAGCCTCGCTGCTGCTCCTGACCGGCTGCGGCGGGGTGCGGCAGCTGACCCGCCTGGAGTTCGACCGGGTAGAGACGTTCCGGATCGAATCGCTCGGGATCGGGACGGTGGAAGGGACTGCGACCGTGGCGCTATACAACGGGAACAAAAAAAACGTTACCTTTGACCGCGGTCGATTCGAGTTGCAACGGAACGGACGGACGGTGGGGGTGATGACGCTTCGCTCACCCGTAATCGTGGTACCGGGCGACGGATCGGTCCAGATTCCGGTACGAATCCGCTTTTCGCAGGAGACGCTACAGACGGCGACCGAGCTGCTCGGCTTGCGACGCGACACACAACAACGAGATGCACTGCAACCGGTTTGGCGGATCAACGGCGAGATCGGCATCGAACGGACGGATGGAAGACGATCGAGTGTCGTCCGATTTCAACGCCGGATCGACAAAAAAATATCGAACCGACTGGGAAACTTGTTGCGCGATGCCACAGGATTCAATTTGACGATAAAATAATCGGGGATGAAACGACTACTGATACTCTTTTTGCTTTTGACGACCGGCGTCTGCCTACAGCAAGCCGGAGCACAGGATCGAGTAAGTTCCTATGCCATCCGGCTGGGGACGGCCGAGCCGAGGACCGGAGCGCGGGTCGAGATACACAATGATACGGAGGTAGCTACAGGGCTGAGAGTCTCGCCACGGAGCGGACACACGGTGGGCTACCGGATCTGCATCTTTTTCGACAACACGCAGAATGGACGGAGCTTGGCATACGGTGCTTTATCGACATTCCGGAGCCATTTCCCGGGCATTCCGGGCGAGGTGATCTACGACAGTCCCACGTTCAAAACCCTGGTCGGCTACTGCATCGACATAAACGAAGCGGCGATGTTGCTGGGACGCGTACGAGAGTACTTCCCCAAAGCGGTGATGCGGGAAGAGAATGTCTCGATCGCCCAACTGAAACAGAGTCCGGTCATCACGCTCTCCAAAGAGAGCATCGACTCTATCGAAGACAAAGACGATAACGACGACAACGAGTAGGAGCGGTTTCTTGCCGCTGAACCTGTCGTACCCATTGATCGGAGACCCATCAAGGCCTGTAGGCTTTGAGGATCTCCGATCATGCTTTTTCTCATCTCGGCAGATCACGCCCGACAGTCCCGATTCGAGTGCCTCTTGATGTTTTTACCCGACTCCGGCCCACGGGCCCGAAGTGGAGCGAGAGGCAAAAGTACTCCTACGAAGTATCCCCGCCAAAAGCTCCAAGCCGAGCTATCAAACGCAAAACAATATCGACAAATCTCCCAAAAAACGTCGGACGACACAACCAATTTCTGAACAACAGATACAAAAACTATCATATTTTTCCGTAATTTTGGAAAACAATACGGATTTCGACATGAAGACAAACAGTCCGACGATAAAGAGACTCCATCTCGAAGTCTTGTTCCGTTACAGTTTGGTAGCATGGATCGTTCTTCGGTCCGTCGGTCCGTCGCCAGCAACAGGACACGAGACTGCCGACAGCCTGATAAGGGTCGAACGGCCGCAAATAGGCTATGCCGCCGACGAAGACTACGTACTGATTTTCAACTCCTACAGCGAGACCGCTCCGTGGAGCGGACAAGTGATCGAAGCCGTTACGAACCAGCTGGAGGAGCTCTCGCCCCAGACGCTGGTGCTGACCCACAACCTGAACAGCGTCCTGATCCACAACCGGGCCGACATGGAGTCCATGTGTCGACAAATGGACTCCACCTACGTTCGGAAACCGAGGATGATCGTCTACGTCGGTTCGATCAGCTGGGTTTTCCTGCATGAGATCGTCGAACGAAAATGGGGACTGGTACCGTCGGTGATACTGGCCAACGTCGACTTCGTCGGCCCGATGGAACATTACCTCGACAAAACGGCCATTCCGCCGGAAGAACGCATCCCGTTCGACCGGATCGTCGAACGGTACGACGGGGCGCTGAACGTGGTCTGCTATCCGATGTACGTGCGGGAAACGATTACCATGATGGGGCTCCTGATTCCAGAGCTGCGGGAGCTCTGCTTCATCTCGGACGGGACGTGGATCAGCGCCCAGATGCGCGGCGAAGTGGCCTGGAGCACTCGGACCGATTTTCCGAATCTGGAGGTGAAATACCTGACCTCGCCCCGGCTGTCGACTTTCGACCTGATCGACTCGCTCTATACGCTGGGGCGCGAGACCGGGATCCTCTACTGCTCGTGGATCAAACAGGCCGGACGGAGCGGCAGTTCGGTGGTCGAAGACGCTCCGTACGGCATCATCAGCAAATATGCGCGCCAACCGGTGTTCGTGCTCGTGGACCTCGGCGTCGACACCGACAGCGACGTCATCGGAGGCTATTGTACGACACAGGACACCGTGGTGCGGACCGCTCGCGAAGCCGTCGAACGCTCCTTCAGCGGCGAACCCGGGAAGTGCCGAGTCGTTCGGGCGGCTCGACCCATATTCGACTACCTGTGCATGTCGCGCAAAAATTTCGACCCGAGCCTGCTGCCGACCGACACACTCTTCTATTGGAAACCCGCCGGCTTTTTCGCCCAATACCGAAATTGGATATTCGGCGGGATCGGCTTCTGCCTGCTGTTGATGGCCGTCATCGTCCTACTCCTGCGCAAACGCCAACAACAGCGCAAAGCCTTGATCTACATGGACCAGTACTACACCTTGTTCGACAACATGCCGGTGGGATACGCCCAGATCGAGATCCTGGACGACGAACGCGGCGAGATTGTCGACTTGGTGATTCGGGACGTCAACCCGGCCTTTCGGGAGGAGTTCGGCGGAAACGGCGAGATCATCGACCGGAGCATCGGAGAGGGAGATCCGTTGAAGGTGGACGAAGCACGGCGGATCGCGGCGATCGTCCGGAGCGAACGGCGGACCGTTACGACATTCCACTACGTCCAGAGACTCGGCAAGTACTATAAGGTCGTCTTTGCGCCGTCGCACAAAGCGCGGCATATCCATATTTTCTGTTCGGACAACACGGTGCTTCTGCGCACCGAAGAGCGGCTCCTGGCGGCTAACCGGAGGCTCAAGACGGTGCTACGAACGGCCGACGTCCTTCCGTGGCGGTGGGAACTACGAACCGGAACGATTCACCTGGGACTGCTCGACCCGTCGAAAGAGCGGGGCGAAGAGACCGATGCGGATGAGGTGGAAGAGAGTCGGTTTACATTCTCGGTTCTGGGTTGCTTCGATCGCATCCACACGGAAGATCAGGAACGGGTCAGACAGGCATTCCGTGCGCTGGTCGAAGGGAAAGTCGCTCGAATCCGCGAAACGTTCCGGATCGTGGGAAGCGAATCGTTGCATTACGAGCAGGTCGAAGTGCGAGGCGTGGTGGACGAACGCGATGCTGCGGGGAAACCGGTCATGCTGGTGGGTTCGCTGACAGGGATTGCGACGAAGTCGGTCGACGAATAAAACACAGGGAAACCCAAATTACAACGGAGGGAAAGAAAACAGTTTGTTTTCTTTCCCTCCGTTGTAATCTCCTCCGAAGCATTTTCCATCGACGAACAATCGTCGACTACGAAAGCGGCGGGATTGTCGTTTTTACACCCTCAAATAGGTTACATCGGTAAATTCCCCACCTCGTCTTTCGAGCATACCGGCAGTTTCCCCTCCTGCCCCAACCGCACGAAAACCGTAGCACAAAGCACCGTCCATCGATCCCCGTAGGTCATCGTACTGGCATGGCCATAGCCCAAGCAATGCCCGTACTCGTGGAACATCGCCTGTCGCGCATAGTTGTGCGGATTGCTCCCGGGCGCCGTCGCATCGAAATAAACCCCCGTATAACAATAATCCGCCAATCCGTAGTTGGAACCGCCGACACTCCCCAAAC
>JAIDFC010000195.1 GCA_029054535.1 Rikenella sp.
GCCCAACCCGTTGTCCCAGTTTATGGATCAGCCCACCCCGCGGGCGGAACTTCCTCATACGCGGCGGTTGTCTGCGCTGGGGCCGGGGGGGCTGTCGCGGGAGCGGGCCGGGTTCGAGGTGCGAGACGTGCACTATACGCACTACGGACGGTTGTGTCCGATCGAAACACCGGAAGGTCCGAATATCGGTCTTATTTCGTCGCTGTGCGTGTTTGCCAAGATCAGCGATATGGGCTTTATCGAAACCCCGTATCGGACGGTCGAAGGCGGGAAGGTGGATACCGATAACTCGCACATCAAATTCTATAGCGCAGAGGAAGAAGAAGGCCTCGTGATTGCGCAGGCCGAGGCGAAGGTGGCGCCGGACGGGACCTTGACCGACGAACTGATTAAGGCCAGACTTGATGGGGACTTCCCGGTGGTTACGCCGGAACAGGTGCAGCTCATGGACGTGGCGCCGAATCAGATTGCCAGTATTGCGGCGTCGCTGATTCCGTTCTTGGAGCATGACGACGCCAACCGTGCGTTGATGGGATCGAACATGATGCGCCAGGCCGTGCCGCTGTTGCGGTCCGAGGCTCCGATTGTCGGGACTGGTTTGGAAGGGGCTGTCGTTGGGGATAGCCGTACGCAAGTGGTTGCCGAACGGGATGGCGAGATCGTACATTCCGATTCGACGGAGATCCATATCAAGTACGACCGGACGGAGGACGAGAAGTTCGTTTCGTTCGATCCGGAGGTTACGGTGTACAAGCTGCCGAAGTACCGGAAGACCAACCAGAGTACCTCGATTACCCTGAAGCCGATGGTGCGGAAAGGGGAACGGGTTGTGAAAGGGCAGATCCTGACGCAGGGGTATTCGACCGAGAACGGCGAGTTGGCTTTGGGGCGGAACCTCAAGGTGGCGTTCATGCCGTGGCAGGGGTACAACTTCGAGGACGCGATCGTGATCTCCGAACGGATGATGCGCGAGGATATCTTCACCTCGGTGCATGTCGACGAGTATATCATGGAGGTGCGCGATACGAAGCGCGGGGTGGAAGAGCTCACGAGCGACATTCCGAACGTCAGCGAGGACGCTACGCGCGATCTGGACGAAAACGGGGTGATCCGCATCGGGGCCAATGTCAAGCCCGGGGATATCCTCATCGGGAAGATCACGCCGAAGGGCGAGAGCGATCCGAGTCCGGAAGAGAAGTTGCTGCGGGCCATCTTCGGGGATAAGGCCGGCGATGTGAAAGACGCTTCGTTGAAGGCGCAGCCGTCGCTCTACGGGGTGGTTGTGGACAAGAAGCTCTTCACGCGCGCCGGGAAAGAGGTGGCCGGGAAGAAGGGCAAGACCAGCGAAAAGGCCCAGATCGAACGCGCCGAGGCCGATTTCAATAAGGAAGTGGCTGCGCTGCGGGATATATTGGTGTCGAAGCTGTGGTCGTTGGTGAACGGGAAGACCGCTACCGGGGTGCAGGATTACTTCGGGATGGAGGTGATCGAGAAAGGGACCAAGTTCACGCAGAAGACCTTGCAGGAGCTGGATTACCTCAATATCAACCCCACGAAGTGGACTTCCGACAAGGATAAGAACGAATTGATCAAGGCTTTGATCAACAACTTCATTATCAAGTATAAGGAGCTCGATGCGCATTTGAAGCGCGAGAAGTACAACATCACCAACGGGGACGAACTTCCGTCGGGGATCATTCAGTTGGCCAAGGTTTACATCGCTAAGAAACGGAAACTGCGCGTGGGGGACAAGATGGCAGGGCGACACGGGAACAAGGGGATCGTGGCGAAGGTGGTTCGCGATGAGGATATGCCGTTCTTAGCGGATGGGACCATCGTGGATATTGTGCTGAATCCGCTTGGGGTGCCGAGCCGTATGAACCTCGGGCAGATCTACGAGACTGTCTTGGGTTGGGCCGGGCGTGAGCTGGGTGTTAAGTTCGCGACGCCGATCTTCGACGGGGCCAACCTGGATGAGATCAACGAGTATGCCGAAAAGGCGGGGATTCCGCGCTCGGGTCGGACGTATCTCTACGATGGGGGTACGGGCGAGATGTTCCACCAGCCGGCGACGGTCGGGGTCATCTACATGCTCAAACTGGGCCACATGGTCGACGACAAGATGCACGCCCGCTCGATCGGTCCTTACTCGCTGATTACCCAGCAGCCGTTGGGCGGTAAGGCGCAGTTCGGGGGTCAGCGGTTCGGGGAAATGGAAGTCTGGGCGCTCGAAGCGTTCGGGGCTGCCAATATCCTCCAGGAAATCCTGACCATCAAGTCGGACGATGTCGTGGGACGCGCCAAGGCTTACGAAGCGATCGTCAAGGGGGACAATATGCCGCAACCGGGTATTCCGGAGGCGATGAACGTCCTCTTGCACGAACTCGGGGGCCTCGGGCTGAATGTCAAACTCGAATAATCTTTACTTTCTTTAGTTGTTCTTTTCTTTATTGAATTGGCTGGGACTGCCGCTTTTTGAAAAAAGCGGCACCAAAAACTTTTAACCAGCGTACGCTACGCCTTAGGCTCCGCAATCCTTAGGGTTGCGGGTAGGGGTCTTTCGGCGCGCCTGAGTTTTAGCTCGCATGAAGCGCGCCTAAAAGACCACCTACCCGAAGCATATGGCAGACACGGCCAAAGCATCCCGTAGGGATGCGCTCGAAAGTTTTTCTGGTTCTCTTTGTTCACAAAGAGAACAGTTCTATCCGGTTCAATAGAGACAGACGAAAAAGCAAAGAGTAAGGAATTGTTTTACAAGGAAAAAGATGGCATATAATAATAAAGAAACGAAAGCCGCGGGGAATTATCAGAAGATAACGATCTCGTTGGCATCGCCCGAACAGATCCTCGAAAAGTCGAGCGGCGAAGTGTTGAAGCCCGAGACCATTAATTACCGGACTTATAAGCCGGAGCGGGACGGGTTGTTTTGCGAGCGGATATTCGGTCCGGTGAAGGACTACGAGTGTCATTGCGGGAAGTACAAGCGGATTCGGTATAAGGGGATCGTCTGCGACCGGTGCGGTGTGGAGGTTACGGAGAAGAAGGTGCGGCGGGAGCGGATGGGGCATATCCAGCTGGTGGTTCCGGTGGCTCATATTTGGTATTTCCGGAGCCTGCCGAATAAGATCGGTTACCTGCTCGGGATTCCGACCAAGAAGCTGGACATGATTATCTACTACGAACGGTATATCGTGATCCAGAAAGGGGCGGCCGAGAATGTGGAAGAGGGGGATTTGCTGACCGAGAAGGAGTATTTGGACCTGCTCGAGACCCTGCCGAAAGGGAACCGCGCGTTGGAGGACTCCGATCCGAATAAGTTCATCGCGATGATGGGGGCAGAGGCGTTGGAACTCATGTTGCAGCGGGTGGACTTGGACGAGCTGTCGTACTCGTTGCGGCACAAGGCGTCGACCGAGACCTCGCAGCAGCGGAAGAGCGAGGCGCTGAAGCGTTTGAACGTCGTGGAGGCTTTCCGGGCCAGCCGGGAGGTGAACAAGCCCGAGTGGATGATTATGCGCGTGTTGCCGGTGATTCCGCCGGAGCTGCGTCCGTTGGTGCCGCTCGATGGGGGGCGGTTCGCTACCTCTGACTTGAATGACCTCTATCGGCGTGTGATTATCCGGAACAACCGGTTGAAGCGGTTGATCGAAATTAAGGCGCCGGAGGTGATTTTGCGGAACGAGAAGCGTATGTTGCAGGAGGCGGTGGACTCTCTGTTCGATAACAGCCGTAAGTCGAATGCGGTGAAGACGGAAAGCAATCGGCCGTTGAAGTCGCTCTCCGACAGTTTGAAGGGGAAACAGGGCCGTTTCCGGCAGAATTTGCTCGGGAAACGGGTGGACTACTCGGCGCGTTCCGTGATTGTCGTCGGTCCGGAGCTGAAGATGCACGAAATGGGGATTCCGAAGGATATGGCGGCGGAATTGTATAAGCCGTTCGTCGTTCGGAAACTCATCGAACGGGGGATTGTGAAGACCGTCAAGAGCGCGAAGAAGATTATCGACCGCAAGGATCCGGTGATCTGGGACATTCTCGAGAATGTGATCAAGGGGCATCCGGTGTTGATGAACCGCGCTCCAACGCTGCACCGGTTGGGGATTCAGGCTTTCCAGCCGAAGTTGATCGAGGGGAAGGCATTGCAGTTGCACCCGTTGGCATGTACCGCATTCAACGCCGACTTCGACGGCGACCAGATGGCCGTGCACTTGCCGCTGGGGAATGCCGCCATTTTGGAGGCGCAGCTCTTGATGCTCGGGTCGCACAACATCTTGAATCCGGCCAATGGGGCGCCGATTACCGTGCCGTCTCAGGACATGGTCCTCGGGTTGTACTACATCACCAAGCCGCGGAAGGGCGTTAAGGGCGAGGGGCTGGTGTTCTACTCGGCTGAAGAGGCGATTATCGCACACAATGAGGGACGCGTGGACTTGCACGCCGAGGTTAAGTTGCGGCTCGGACCGGGGAATATCATCGATACGACGGTCGGGCGGATCATCTTCAACCAGGTGGTGCCGAAGCAGGTCGGGTATATCAATATGCTCTTGACCAAGAAGTCGCTTCGGGATATCATCGGGGATGTGATGAAACAATGCGGGGCGGCGATTACGGCTAACTTCTTGGACGATATCAAGGCACTGGGGTATAAGATGGCGTTCCGGGGCGGGTTGAGCTTCAATCTGGATGCCGTGATTATTCCGAAGGAGAAAGAGGCTTTGGTGCAGGACGGGTACGACCAGGTGGCCGAGGTGATGGAGAACTACAACATGGGGTTCATCACCAACAACGAGCGGTATAACCAGATTATCGACATCTGGACGCACACCAACTCGAAGTTGACCCACACCGTGTTGAAGCAGCTGACCGAGGATGACCAAGGGTTCAATCCGGTTTATATGATGCTCGACTCCGGGGCGCGTGGTTCTAAGGAACAGATTCGTCAGCTGTCGGGGATGCGTGGTTTGATGGCCAAGCCGCAGAAGTCGACGGCCGAGGCGGCGCAGATCATCGAAAACCCGATCTTGTCGAATTTTAAGGAGGGGTTGAGCGTCCTCGAATACTTCATCTCGACGCACGGTGCGCGGAAGGGGCTGGCGGATACTGCGTTGAAGACTGCCGATGCGGGGTACCTGACTCGGCGGTTGGTCGATGTGGCGCAGGATGTGATTATTAATGAGGAGGACTGCGGAACGTTGCGCGGGTTGCAGGCTACGGCGATCAAGCGGAACGAGGAGGTGGTGCAGTCGCTGTATGAACGGATCCTCGGGCGGACTTCGGTGCACGATATCTACAATCCGTTGAATAACGAATTGATCGTCAAGGCCGGTGAGGAGATTACCGAAGAGATCGCCAAGGCGATCGAGGAGTCGCCGATCGAGATGGTCGAGATTCGCTCGGTGCTGACTTGCGAATCGCGCAAGGGGGTTTGTGCGAAGTGTTATGGGCGGAACTTGGCGACGGGCCGTATGGTGCAGAAAGGGGAAGTTGTGGGGGTTATCGCGGCGCAGTCGATCGGGGAACCGGGTACGCAGCTGACTCTGCGGACGTTCCACGTCGGGGGGGTTGCCGGCGGCTCGGCGGCCGATAACAAGATCGTGGCGCGGTATGACGGGCATATCGAGATCGACGAACTCCGCATGGTCGAACGCAAGGACGATACCGGGCGGAAAGTCTATATGGTGATTAGCCGGTTGGCGGATCTTCGGATCGTGGACGATAATACGGGGGCGACCTTGTATAATGCCAACCTGCCGTACGGGGCGACCCTGTATGTCAATACCGGGGATAAGGTCTCGAAAGGGGATTTGCTTTGCGAGTGGGATCCGTATAACGCCGTGATTATCTCCGAGTTCGGGGGTAAGGTTACTTTCGATAGCGTGATCGAGAACGTTACCTATCGCGAAGAGTCGGACGAAACGACCGGCTATCGCGAAAAGGTGATTATCGAGTCGCGGGATAAGACCAAGAACCCGACCATCCGGATTCTCGACAAGGCGGGCGAGGAACAGAAGCAGTACAACTTGCCGGTGGGTGCGCATATCGTGGTGAAAGAGAATGCGAAGGTGGCTGCCGGGGATATCCTGATCAAGATTCCGCGCGCCGTGGGTAAGGCGGGGGATATTACCGGGGGGCTTCCTCGGGTTACCGAGCTGTTCGAGGCGCGGAATCCGTCGAATCCGGCGGTGGTGTCGGAGATCGACGGCGAGGTGTCGTTCGGGAAGATCAAGCGCGGGAATCGCGAGATCGCCGTAACGTCGCGCACGGGCGAGGTGAAGAAGTATCTGGTGCCGCTGTCGAAACAGATCCTGGTACAGGAGAACGACTACATCCGGGCCGGGATGCCGCTGTCGGACGGGGCGATCACGCCGGACGACATCCTCTCGATCCAGGGGCCGACCAAAGTGCAGGAGTATATCGTGAACGAGATCCAGGAGGTCTACCGGATGCAGGGGGTGAAGATCAACGACAAGCACTTCGAGATCATCGTCCGTCAGATGATGAACAAGGTCCGGATCGAAGATCCGGGGGATACCCGGTTCTTGCCGGAACAGATCGTCGACAAGTGGGACTTCATGGAGGAGAACGACGACATCTACGAAAAGAAAGTCGTTACGGATGCCGGGGATTCCACGACGTTGCGGGCGGGTCAGATCGTAACGCTGCGGCAGCTGCGGGACGAGAACTCGACGTTGCGGCGTAAGGACTTGAAGGAGGTTCAGGTGCGGGATGCCGTGCCGGCGACTTCGGACCAGGTGTTGCAGGGGATCACTCGGGCGGCGTTGCAGACCAGCAGCTTCATGTCGGCGGCTTCGTTCCAGGAGACCACCAAGGTCTTGAACGAGGCGGCGATCAATGCGAAGGTCGATCCGCTCGAAAAGCTCAAGGAGAATGTGATTTGCGGCCACTTGATTCCTGCGGGGACGGGGGTGCGCGACTTCCAGGATCTGATCGTCGGACCGAAGGAGGCGGTCGCTTCTGCGGAGGTGGCGGCGACCGAGGGATTGACAGTCGAGGCGTAGTTTTCGCTGGGAACTGCTGCGACTGAGTTGTTGCTCGCGGTCGAGACGGTGTGCGGGATAACCTCCATCGATTCGGCCGTTGAGGCGCAAGCCTCTCGCGACGGGCTGTAAATCTTCGGACATAGAACCTTGGACCTCTCTTGGGGCAAGGGTGTATACGAAGCGGGGGATCTTTCCTTAAATAGGAAAGATCCCCCGCTTTTTGTCTTCGCAGTTACCGGTTCGGTGTTACTGTCGGCCTCTTCGGGCGGAATCACCCCTAATGGAGAACCGTACGACGTTTTTTACCGTTGGCCGCCCCGCTCCAGCACCGTAAACCGAATGTGCAGCCGATTACCCGCCTCGTCCACCAGCGTCAACCCATGCTCGCCCGCAGGGGGAGAGACCGTCATCGTATGGCCCGTCAACGACGCCGAACGCGTCGTGCTGAGGTAGCGATCATTTAGGTGCCAGTGCAACGAAGCGGTATCCGAACGGTGCGCCGCGCGGAAGACGAACCCCTCCGCTTCGTCGGCAAACCCCTTCGGGAGGTAGAGCGTCGCGTTGTGTTCCGGATAGATCAATTCGAACGGTCGCGACCCGTCGCCGACCGGCGGCGGTGTGTAGTCCGATGCCGCCTGACGGTAGTAGTACTCCGCCGCCGGAGGCAGCACGAACCACCCGCGTACGGTCCCGTCTCCCGCCGCCACCGGCCGGTGGTAGGGACACAGCGGCGAAGCGATCCCCGCTCGCGGAACGCGTACCGTATCGACCGGATCGCCCGAGGCGTAACACCACTCCGTAGCTCGGTGTCCGCTACGCCGACAGACCGCCTCCGCCTCCATGTCGTCCAGCGGTTCGTCGAACCACCCCTCGGCCGGCGGGAGCATCGAGAAGACGTCGAATAGGATCGGCGCCGCGTATCCGACGCCCGTCATGGCCGCCCGCCCCTCGCCGTCGGCATTCCCCACCC